>CATWBR010000271.1 GCA_958349075.1 uncultured Clostridium sp. | reverse complement strand
TCATTTACACCCGCTCTGTTTAAAATATGCCTTATATTACCTTAGCTTTATTTTAAATATGCTTTATTTTAAAACTACCTTTTTAAAGTTCTTCTTACCGCGCTTCACAACGACTCCGTCTCCGGAAAGCTGTGCCTTTGTAAATACGGCCTTTGTATCCTTTACCGTATCACCGTCCACGGCTACGCCGCCCTGCTCCACATTTCTTCTTGCCTCGGAACGCGACGGAGCCAGACCGGATTTCTGGAGGATTGTGAGGATATCGATCTCATCCCCTGTAAAGTCTTCCTCTGTAAGCTCGGCTGTCGGCATATCGGCAGCATTTCCGCTTGAGAATAACGCTCTGGATGCCTCTTTTGCCTTCTCTGCTTCCTCCTCGCCGTGTACCAGCTTTGTAAGCTCGTATGCCAGGATTTCTTTCGCCGTATTGAGCTGGCTTCCTTCCCATTTGTCCATCTCATCGATCTGCTCAATTGGAAGGAAGGTAAGCATTCTTAAGCATTTTAATACGTCGGCGTCTCCCACGTTTCTCCAGTACTGGTAGAACTCGAACGGGGTTGTCTTTTCCGGATCCAGCCATACTGCGCCGGACTGTGTCTTGCCCATCTTCTTGCCCTCGGAATTCAGAAGAAGGGTGATGGTCATGGCATGAGCATCCTTGCCCAATTTACGGCGGATCAGCTCGGTTCCGCCCAGCATGTTGCTCCACTGGTCGTCGCCGCCAAACTGCATGTTGCAGCCGTACTTCTGGAACAGCATATAGAAGTCGTAGCTCTGCATAATCATATAGTTAAACTCTAAGAAGCTTAAGCCCTTCTCCATCCTCTGCTTGTAGCACTCCGCCGTCAGCATGCGGTTTACGCTGAAGTGCGATCCGACTTCACGCAGCAGCTCCACATAGTTAAGATCCATCAGCCACTCCGCGTTGTTTACCATCATGGCCTTGCCCTCGGAGAAGTCGATAAAACGGCTCATCTGCTTCTTAAAACAGTCGCAGTTGTACTGAATCGTGTCCACCGTCATCATCTGGCGCATATCGCTTCTGCCGGACGGATCGCCGATCATTCCCGTGCCGCCTCCTAAAAGTGCGATCGGTTTATTCCCTGCCATCTGAAGACGTTTCATCAGGCAGAGCGCCATAAAATGGCCTACATGAAGACTGTCCGCAGTCGGATCAAAGCCAATGTAAAATGTGGCCTTTCCTTCGTTAATCATGTTTTTAATTTCTTCTTCGTTCGTTACCTGGGCAATCAGGCCTCTGGCAACTAACTCTTCGTAGATTTTCATTGTTTTTCTCCTTTTCCTTTCCTGCTGTAACACCATGTTCAATGTCGCGCAGAAGACGCACTCGTTTCACAGGTGTGCTTAACCGCTAAGTTCGAAAAAACTCACTAAGCGGTTAATGCAAAAAGCCCCGTCCTTTGTTAAAAGGACGGGGCAATATCCCGTGTTACCACCTTCATTTGCAGGCAGCTTACGCTGTCTGCCTCAGTAAGTACATCCTGCTGTTCAGACAGAAGATACTCCGGCACGGTAACGTGTGCCCGATACGTCGCAGCCTACTTGGAGCTCCGTAATCATCTCCGTTGGGTGCGCGGCTCCGGGATGTATTCGTCTGTCTGCCAACCTGCGCGCCTCTCATCAACCGGCTGCTTTCTGTGCGTCCTGCAGATTACTACTTGTTCCCATCAAAGCCTTTATTATAAGGTATTAAGTTTAAGTACTTGACATTATAGGGAGTTTTTTTCTGTTTGTCAAGCCCTATCCAATCAGGTTCGGCAGGAATGTAACGGTTGCAGGTATGTATGTGATAATCAGCAGGACAATCAGCAGAACCGCAAGCATAGGAAGTAAATCCTTCATCTGGTCTTTCAGCGACACTTCCGCAATCGTTCCCGACACGAACAGGCAGACGCCCAGCGGAGGTGTGCACATGCCGATTGTCAGGTTGACCGTCATCACAAGGCCGAAGTGAAGCAGGTCGATTCCAAGGCCCTGCACAATCGGGAGGAACAGTGGGGTAAAGATAACCAGCGCACTGGTCGTATCGATAAATGTTCCCGCGACTAAGAGTACGATATTGATGACAAGGAGCATCAGGTATTTATTCCCGATGTTTGCCGTCAGGAATGCGCTGACCTGCTGCGGAACCTGGTTAACCGTGATAATCCAGGTAAACAGTGACGCAAAGGCAACGACAATCAGTACCTGTCCCGTGGATTTGGCACTGTCGATAAACACTCCCCAGAGGTTTTTAATTTTCAGTTCTCGGTAAACAAAGATACCGATAATCAGGGAGTACACGCAGGCGATTGCGCCCGATTCCGTCGCTGTAAAGATACCGCTCATGATGCCGCCGATGATGATAACCGGCATGATAAGGGCCAGCAGGGCGTCTTTTCCTGTTTTTAAAACCTCACTTGTGGGAGCCTTCTGCTCACGTCCGACATAATGGCGTTTTTTTCCTACATAAAAGCTGTAAACCATCAGGCCCAGGCCCATGATAATACCCGGAATAAATCCGCCGATGAACAGCTTTCCGATACTGACACTGGCCATTGTTCCGTAGAGCAGCAGCGGAATGCTGGGCGGGATAACCGGTCCGATAGAACCGCCGCAGGCCAGAAGGGGAGCCGAGAATGTGTTCTCATACCCCTTTTCCTTCATCAGAGGAATCATGATACCGCCGATCGCCGCGGTAGCCGCAATCGCGGAACCGGTGATGGCGGCGAAAAACATGCAGGCCAGGATGCTGACCATGGCAAGTCCGCTGGGGAAATGGCCGATCAGGGCATCTGCAAAATCCACGATACGCCTGGACATACCTCCCTGAACCATCAGTCCGCCTGCCAGAATAAACAGGGGAATGGCGATGAGAGAGATACTGTCTGCTCCGGTGAACATTCTCTGGGTGATGACGGACAGTGGATAACCGGCCGCCGCCACTCCGTAAAGTGAAATTAAGCCAAGGGAAAAACAGATTGGAATTCCGGCTATAAATAATACGAACAGAAGTAAAATAAGCGCCATCTTACTGTTCCTCCTTTCCCATGCTGAGCAGTTCTTTTACCTGCTCCACCAGAATCTGAATCATGTAAAAGATCATAAATGCGGCAGCGCTTGGAATGCTCATGTAATACCAGGACATCGGAATCGGCAGATAGGACGTCGTCTGGGTAGTGCCCGTCTGTGCAAACTGAATTCCCATGTATAACAGGAAGACAAAAAATCCAACCAGCACCACATTAATTATGATTTCCGCCAGTTTACCGATTTTCTTCGGAAGCGCCGTCAGAAATACATCTACGTTTAAGTTTGCTTTTTCGTGTACACAGTAAGCCGCTCCCCAAAATACAAGGTATGTAAAACTCAGCCTGATAATATCCTGGCTCCATGGCAGGGGCGCTTTCAGTACATACCGGCAGACTACCTGCCAGAATGTCACAGCCAGCAGGACAATACCGCTGACCGCCATCACGGCTTTTATCACATTATCCACCACTAGATTGATAACTTTCATACTCGACCTCTCTATCTGTTTCTCATCCGTTATAACTATTGTGTCTGATTTATTTATGTCAAAATTATTTATGACAGAGCCGTTCATACCGGTTCTATTTTGAAGCCATCCGTTTATGCAGGATTAATTTGCGCTGTTTTTGTGCTCATCCAGCTTCTGCATTACAAGCTCTACCAGCTCCGGATTAACAAGCTCTTTGATTTCATCACGCTTATAGAAATCTTTTGTCGCCTCTTTGAAACTTTCGATATCCGGTTCGCTGACCTTCACGCCGCTGTTCTTAATCTGCTCCATATACTCTGCTTCCATGGAATCCACAGCCGTTCTCTGCTCGTCGATCGCATATTTAACCGCCTCGTCGATCCAGCCCTTCACCTCGTCTGTCTGTTTGTCATAGAAGCCCAGGTTCATGATAACGCTCTCCGCGCCGTAGGTATGTCCGTCCAGAACCATATATTTCTGTACCTCGTCAAAACCGGAAGACGCGATGGAAACGATCGGGTTTTCCTGTCCGTCCACGGTTCCCTGCTGAAGCGCTGTGTAAAGCTCGTTGAACGGAAGCGCTGTTCCCCTTGCCTTCAGGCAGTCCATCAGGCTAAACCATACGGTTGCTTCCTGGACGCGGATGGAAAGTCCTTCCATGTCGGATGCCTTTACAACTTCACGCACATTGTTTGTGAAATGGCGGAATCCCAGCTCTGCAAATCCCAGATGTTTAAATCCCTGTGCCTCAAACAGTTTTTCAAATTCCGGCTGGAGAACTTCGTCCAGGATATAATAGGCTTCCTCTTTGTTTTCAAATAAGTATGGGATGGATAAAAGCTGTACGTCCGATACCCATGACGGAAGCGTTCCGTCTGTGGTAACGATGGTCATCTCCAGAGTTCCAAGCTTTACGCCCTCGGCCGCCTCACGCTCACTGCCTAAAGAAGCATTCGGATAAATCGTCACCTTGACCTGGCCGCCGGACAGTTCTTCAATCTTGTCCTTAAAATACGTTGCCGCAATAGTTGACTGGTGCTTTTCATTTCCAACGGTCGCCACCTTAATCTCAACCGCATCGCCGCTTGCAGCCGCCGCCTCTTTCTTCGCTTCCGTGCCGGCCGGTGTACCCTCTTTACCGCCGCCGCAGCCTGTAAGTGCTGCCGCAATCACCGCTGATGTAAGTAATACCCGAAATAACTTTCTCATCTTACCGTTCCTCCTCGCTCACTGTAATCACATTGTAATTTACTGATAACTTTCTTCCCAACACTTCGTCTGCCATCTCGCATCTGAAATTCGTTCCATAGCGGAATCCTTCGGTCAGCGGAACCGTACCGGAATAGATTACTGCATCCGTAATACCGCCCACCCTCTCTTCCAGTTCCTTAAGAATCATAGCCGGATCCATGATGTCGGCCAGAGTTCCCTGCTGATACAGAATTTCTTCCCCGTCTACCGTCTGATAGGAATATAGCTTAATGGTTTCCCAGTGTTCTTTTAACTCATCATAATCCCATAACTCTGTTCCGATCGGTTTTGCACAGATCTGCTTTGCCTTCGGAACGCTCACACTCTCCAGTTCGCGGTCCGTATGGTCGCTTCCAAGTCCGATATAGAGCTTTCCGTCCGTGACTACCATGACGTATTCGACTTCTCCGCATGTTTTTTCACCGATAAAGTGCAGGTCCTTTTCCTGGGTCAGCACATAGTTGCCGCACTGGAAAATCGTCGGGATCTTCTTCGGCGCAGGTACTCCAAGCTGTTCCTCCAGCTCTTTAATATGCTCCATCGTCTTTTCCATATTGCGGCCCGCATAGCCTATGGCAAAAACCCTGTCGTACTTTATCTCTTTTTCTGCTTCGCCGTTCTTTGTCAGAACCCGGAAATTCATCTTACTCATTTTTTGCTTTTCCTTTCACATCATAGATTTCGGGCCGTCTGTCCCTGTATATGTTAATGCTCTCCCTGATTCCCTTTATCATGTCGAGATCCAACTCTGCAGACACTACCTCTTCGTGCCCGCCCGCGCCCGCGATTGTCTCGCCCCACGGATCGATGGCCGCAGAATAACCTGCATACTTCGTCTCTCCCGCGGTGCCGCAGGCATTGACGCAGACCACAAAACACTGGTTTTCAATCGCTCTCACCCGGTTTAATACCTGCCAGTGGCCTTTTCGAAGGCTCGGCCACTGGGCAGCTACAAACAGGACATCCACGCCCCGCAGAGTGAGGGTTCTGATAAGTTCGGGGAAGCGGATGTCGTAGCAGATGACCATCGCACAGGCCACTCCGTCCAGTTCAAAGTTCACGGTGTGATCGCCCAGTTTAAAGAAATCCTGTTCTCCCATCGGAGTGAAAAGATGGGTCTTGTCATACTCCCCTATGCACTTTCCTTCACGGTCAAATATGTATGCCGTATTATACACTCCGTCCTGTCTTAAGTTGGCTACGGAACCTGCCACAATATTAATTCCAAGTTCCTTTGCCAGGGAACCGATTCTTCTCTTTACTTCACTTCCATCCCGGTCCGACAGGCCCTCCAGGTTTTCCCTGGGAAAAAAGCCCGTATTCCAGGTCTCCGGAAGACAGATGACATCCGGCTTTTCGGCGGCTGCTTTCCGAATCAATTCTTCCGCATGGGAAAAATTGTATTCCGGGTCCGCAAGCCGCACATCCATCTGAACAATGCTGACTTTCATCATTTCTCCACCTCTTACTCTTTTATCCTCTTTTTCTTTTGCCGTGATATATGATATATGATATATGGT
>CATWBR010000270.1 GCA_958349075.1 uncultured Clostridium sp. | reverse complement strand
ATATACATCCGTTTTTATGCAAGGAGTTTATTTCGGTATTTTTTTTGAAATATCGACATATTAATATAGGCTCAGCCACTGCAAATTCCGCAAAGCAAAGGGGCATCCGTTTACGGCTGCCCCTGCGCATTTTTGCTTATCTGTTGGTAAAAATATCAATCACCGCGTGGAATATCTTTGTAATCACTCTCCACATCCTGGTGAACGGACCGGCCTCCTCATTTTCCGCATCTTCCATATCAGAAATGTCGGTGGCCTCGTCGTCATCGCTTATTTCGTCTGTCCTGAGTATAATCTGCAGGCTGTGGGGCGACGGGTTTTTAGAGGATGTAAAGGAAACCTTATCGGCCTCCGGATCCATATTCAGGAAATTATTTTCATCCTCATACTTATCGAGTTCTTCGTCCAGGGTGTCCTTCATTCCTTCACCTGCCGTCCTCACCGCTGTAATGCTGTCGAGCGTGGTCAGGCTCTTATCCAGCAGGCCCTGAAGGCCTTCCAGGCTGTTCTTTGTGCCTGCGTCCAGAGAATCGCCTGCGGCTATCATCGTATCGTTGACAAGGCTCAGCATATCATGCGTGCTGCCCATTGCCCTGGTCAGACGGTTCATCAGTTCCTGCGTATCCGAAAGCGCATCCAGCATGGAAGGAACATAGCTGTCCGTGCTGTCAATCAGGACTCTGGTGTCGTCTAACAGATTAATCAGTTCATCCGTAACGCTTCGGAGAGCCGATACGGTAGACGCCGTTTTGGAGCCGACATTTCCCACATCGCCGCACACGGCGTTAATCTTTCCGATCACCTGTCCTGCCGACTGCTGCAATGCCGTGCCGTCGCCAATCATAGCCTGGATTTTCTGAAGAACAGCTCCAACCTCGGCCGGATACGACGTTCCCGAAAGCGACTGGAGGACTTCCTCCACATTATCCGCATAAGGATCCAGTTCTTCGCTCCACGTCTCAAAGTCATCGTCATTGACACCGCCGCTTCCCGGAAGACCGGAAGGTCCGCCCGAAAGTGCGTTCAAATCCGCTTCCGTTCCAAAAGCCTGAATATCCGCTGCCGCGCCAAAGGCCTCAATGTCTGCGCCTTCGCCAGAATTCATATCTGCGCCTTCGCCGGAACCCGCTTCCAAAGCTTTTGTATCTTTTACATCGGCTGAGGCGTCCTTACCGGCATCCTTATCTGATTTAACCGCATCTTTCCTCTCGGCCGTGCCAGTATCAGCTCCAGATTCCGTACCGGCTGCGGAACCTGATTGGACGGCTGCATCGGCTTTATCGGCTGTATTGGCCGCATCCGTTTTATCGGCTGAGCCCGCATTACCGGCTGCACCGGCGTTATTGGCTGAACCCGCATGATCAGTGGTTCCGGCCGTACTGGTGGCATCGGCTTTATCCGGGGCTCCTGCATTATCAGAAGATCCGGTTTTACCCTCTTCACCGGAACTGTCCGCAGAGCCGGTATTACCCGCTTCGCCGGAACTGTCAATAGAGCCGGTGTTATCTGCCTCATCAGTAGTATCTGAAACGGCCTCCGTCTTTTTCTTTCTGTCATAACGGAAGGAATCCGTTGATTCCAAGCTTTCTTCCAGCTCTCTGAGGTCTGCGGCCGCCAGATTGTAGGCGCCTGCGCTTCCCCCAAGCTGTCCTCCCAGAATTTCAAGTATCTGCTGGATTTCCGCCGTCTGCTGGCTGATTGCATCCGCCAGTTGCTTCTGCTCTTCCGGCGTGATTCCCTGGCTGATTCGGTCCGACATGGAGCTCAGAGAGCTCTTAAGTCCGCCCAGACGGTCGTACAGACGGTCAAGTTCATCCTGAGTGTCTTCCATTGTATTATAAATGGCGTCCATATTTGCGTTGATATCGGTTACCGCGCTCCTGGCCGTTTCCAGATATGGAATCACCTTGGATGTCTGCGACGTCACCGAGGCCAAATCATTCAGGGCTTGGGTGGAAAGGGCCTCGATCTGCTTTCTGTTTCCGTTTATCTGGCCTCTGGCATTGTCGAGGGAACTCAGGCCGCCCCTGACCTGGGTTACATCGGTCTTCATGGCTTCCATGGAACGCAGCAGCTCGTTCATGCTGTCATACATTTTGTTCCCGTCTTCGCGCCAGGTATCCTTGGCCTCTTTCAGATCCTTGATGTTATTAAGTGCATCCACCGTGCCCGGGACCATCATCATGACAACACCTACGCTCTCATAATTATCGGTTCCGATACGCACCGTGTAGTCCCCGTCTTCGCCCGGCAATGCAGCAAACGCAACCACAGTATTATTGCCGATTGACTGAAGCTGGGAACCGGGCGCATCCACACTGTAGCATTTCTCCATATCGACCGGAACCACCACGGTCAGCACCATGTTGTTTTTATAATAGGCTCTGGCATTTTTATTGGCAAACGCCTTCACATTTATCTCCACCAGCCCGGATGCCCCGGCCAGCTTGGAGGCCTCTGCCTCCACACCGTTTAACTTATAGGAAATATCAAAGGTCCACGGCAGATCCACCGAGCCCTCAGGCATTGTACACTGATAATAAAACCTTTTATTCCCTTCCGGAAGCTGCCAGGTAATGCTGCCGTCCCCGAGCTTTGGTTCAGTCTTATCCGTCATATTGACAACCTTGTCATAAACGCCGTAATCTGTGTACTGCTCCACTCCGTTCGTGCTGCAGCCCTTCACGACATTGACCGTGGTTGTTTTTCCATAATAGTCCATATTGACATACATTGTCTCATCGACCTGAACCCGGGGAGCCGCCGCCCTGACGGGTGACGCCACGCTCATGGAAAGCGTGACCGCCACCATCAATACTGCTGTTTTTCTTCTATGTCTCATGACTTTCAGGCCTCCTTACCATCTTTATCATCACTGTCATTCTTCCGGGTTTTCGTCACTTTTCCCGCCAGCATTTTAAGCCGTTCATGCCGTCTTTTCCGTCTGCGCTCAAAGAATTTTCTGATTCTTTCAAACTCATTGTCCATCAGGACATGATCAAACAGAACAAGAAATGCCGGCATCAGGGTGCATACAAGAATCATACTCATCCACGCCCCTCTTCCTATCAGGTGCCCCAGGTCGCCGATGGCGGCCACGGATGAAATATTGTAGAGTATATATCCCACAATCGTCAGAATGGAACCGGACGTCAGAATGGCGGGGATACTTCTGTTCAGCGCCTGGATGGCCGCCTCCTTTTTCTCCGCCTCTTTTCTGCATTCCAGGTAATTGTTCGTCGTCAGAATCGCATAGTCAACCGTGGCTCCCAACTGTATACAGCTTACAATGATATATCCCATGAATATCATCGTATCTCCCTTAATATAAGGGACCGCCATATTGATGAAAATAGCCACCTCGATGGGGATCATGATAATAACCGGGATGACAACCGATTTAAAGCTGAACATAACAACAAAGAACACGCCCAGCAGGGATAGTACATTCACTCTGCTGTAATCCTTTGTGATTGTGGTCTCTATGTCCTGTGTCGACGGAGTCGTTCCCACCAGATAGGAATCTTCCGGGTAATATTTTTTGAGCAGAACCTGGATTTCGTCGGAGCACTGATAGGCCAGTTTACTCTCACCTTTACTTCTGACGTAAATCAGAATTCTGGAATAATCGTTCTTATGTAATTGCTCCGTAATACTGGCGGGAAGGAATTCTTCCGGAACACCGTCCGGGAGGGAACCGGCCATCGAGGTCACGGATTTTGTATAGGGAAGCGCCTCCACATCGTCGGTAAACGCCTTTTCATCTATCAGCGAAGTATTCGGCACCAGCGCCATCATCATATTGCTGCGCCCGAATTTTGAGTTGATCAGTTGTTCATCATCGTATACCTTCGTGCCCTCGCTGGCGCCCACGGCATCGTTTCCGAACAGGAAGCTGTTCATATTCTGAGCCGTGTAGGCAGGAATGACGAAGACCGCTACAAAGATCAGGACTCCGTACCGTATGCGGTAAATTCCGCGGCTGAGTTTATCAAAACCCGGCATAAAGGAACGGTGGCCGGTCTTCTCAATCATCGGCGTCAGTCTCAGTATCATGGCCGGCATAAAGAAAACGACGGTCAGGAGGCTGAATACGATTCCCTTCGCCAGTACTATCCCCATGTCAAAGCCGATGTTGAACTTCATAAAGGTAAGCACAATAAATCCCACGATGGTTGTAAGACTGCTGGCAAAAATGGAGTTCAGCGCTTCGTTGATGGCATTCGTAAGGGCCTCCATCTGATCGAGCCCCTTATTTTTCTCCCTGGTGAATGCATGGATCAGGAAGATCGAATAATCCATGGAAACGGCCAACTGCAGGACGGCCGACACACTGTTTGTCAGGAATGATATCTCTCCCAGGAAAATGTTGGTGCCCTTGTTGATCAGAATCGCCACACCCATGACAATCAGATACAGCACCGGTTCAAACCAGGAGTTTGTGGTCAGGCAGAGGATGATGAAAATCATCAGCACGCCCAGCGAGAGAATCATCTTCATCTCCCTTGTCACGTTCTCGGCAAGCGACTTATTCTGAACCGCCATGCCTACATAGTGGCCCTTTTCCCCTGTGATTTCTTTCATCGCGTCGATGGCCTTCGATGTCTTCCGGCTGGTGTCTCCCTTTTCAAATACAATATCCATGACCGCCGAACCGTCTTTGTAGTAATCGTCGATACTGTTGAAATTGATAAAGGCGTCAGCGGAAAAAACGTCGGTGCCTGTGTCCAGCCACATAATCTGATCCACCCCGTCCACCTTTTCCAGCTTATCCTTGTACTGCTTTGCCTCGTAAAGTGTCACGTCATCTATCATGACTCTTCCAGTTCCCGGATATCCGAACTTTTCTTCCATCAGGTCCAGGCCGGCTTTAGACTGGACCGTCTTCGGAAGATACTTGGTCAGGTCATAATTGATATTGACAAAAGGCGCCGCCAGAACGGAAAGAAGCATCGCCACCACAAATACAATCTCTATCAGCCGGCTTCTCTCGATGATAAATACAGGAAGAGAGAAGGAACCCTTTTTTTCTTCAAGCTGTTTTCTTTTATCATGTAAAAATTTCAGTCTCATGTTTACCTGCTCCTGTCTGTCACCTCATGAAAACGACCATAAAATAATCTTTTCCATTAACCTTTTCGTGGGCAATTCCCATCTCTTTATAGTAGATGGCCCGGTCAGACCTCTTTTTTTCATTGCTGTCATGGCTTCTCAGAAGCTTTTCTTCCGCCGCGTCGGCTCCGTCGCAGTTCATCAGATAAACCTCCATAATCCGTCTGCCGCTGTTATATCCGATTGCTTTCAGATAGTCCGTAAGCGTTCCCTCATCCGGTATCTTCCCGCTTCCATAACCCTTAGTCCTTGCCATAGCGAGACGATGCTCCGCGATCTCCTGAAGCTTCCCGTTTATGATGAAACTCGCATCCTTATCGTAATTCTTTTTATCGTCCTCGTAATAGTCCTCTTCCTCATCGCCTTCGAACGCATCCTCTTTCAGCTCATTCAAATTATCGGAAAGCGCCTGAAGCTCGGTATTGTAAAAGGCCACCGGATAAGCTCCGCCCCCCGTGTTTTTCTCTTTTCTGGCGCTCGAAAAGCTTCCGTCCGCATTAAAGGTGTACTGTGTATCATCCTTTCTGAGCGTGCTGTTTTGCATCGTGCCGTCATCGCGGAAATAGTAGTGTTTTCCATCAATACTCTTCCAGCCCGTTGCCATCACTCCCGACTCATCCAGGTAATACCAGGCATCGCTTTCTGAAATCCAGCCCGTCTGCCTGAATCCGTCTTCTCCGATTCTGTACCAGTTTCCGTCTGTCTGAATCCATCCCGGTGCCGCTGCGGCGCCATCCTGCGCTATGTACATCCATCTGCCCTCGCCGTTCTGCTGAAAACTTCCGCCATCCGCCAGCGCGGGCATTGCGGTTCCAAGGGTAAATGCCAGACAGAGAGCCGCCTTTGAAAACAACTTTCTTTTCTTTATTTTCCCTGAATCAGTCTGATTTTCATAATTTATAGTTCTGTTCCTATCCATCTTCTCTCCCACTCTTTCCGCATCATCCCCTGCAGCTCCGGCTGATTCCGGCCGCATTATTTTATCAGGGCCATAACGTAAGTTCTGCTAACTTATATTATGCAGCCTATATCCTCTGCCGTTCTTCCGGGTTTTTACTTCTCTTCTGAAGAAAATTTTTCTTCCTCCCATGCGGCCTTTCTTTCCTCCACCAGGGCACGGATCATAGCAGCCACTTCCCTTTCCGAGAAATGGCTGCTGTCTATCATTAAATCGTAGCTGCTCCTGTCTCCCCATTTCTTCTTTGTATAATAG
>CATWBR010000269.1 GCA_958349075.1 uncultured Clostridium sp. | reverse complement strand
CACTAAATATTATTTTGGAAATATTCACTGACTTCCGAATAGGCCGTATCTTCATCGGTTCCTTCCAGTATCACCTGGACCGCCTCACCGCAGTGAATATTCATCTTCATCATTGCCATCATTTTTTTCATATCAACGCCCTCATCTCCCTTTTTCAGTTCAATGCGGCATTCATATTTTTTTGCCATTTTTGCCAGGGCATTGGCCGGACGGGCATGGATTCCAAGTTTGTCGTTTACCTTATAGCTGAACTGCCTCATTCTGCCGTTCCTCCTTCCGGGTCTTCTCTTCTAATTTTTGATACTGTCTTATGATTTCTTCTGTTAAATACGCTTCATCTCTTTCGGACCGGCGGAGGCCGCAGAATTTCCGGACCGTCCTTTCAATTCCAAGTTCGCCGATACAGTTCTGAATCATCCCGCTTTCACCGCCGCCGTCCCCGGGGAGCATCAGGCAGGATGCGATTCCCATTGCCAGGTATTCGGGCGTTATGCCATGTTTCACACAGAGCAGTGCCGGACCCGTAAAACGCTCCTCCCTGCTAAGCTTTTTAACAGGGTTTGACACAATCCTCCTGATCTGATCTCCGGTGCCGGTATCCAGCTTCTCATCCAAATGCCTTTTCCAGTTCAGGTACTCCTCCTGCTCTGATTTCTCTATGCCGTATTCCTTAAAATAGCCGGTTTCCGCTTCTTTCAATGCACTGACAATGCACCGCCGGATATCGGGATCCCGGTGGCACTCATCGATTGTACCATACCCTTTCAAGGCTCCCATACAGGCGGCCATTGTATGCCTCATGTTGCCAAGATAAACCTTCCGCACCAGTTTTTCTCCTACGCCGTCTGTAAAGGTAATTCCTTTCATGCGGCTCTGCGTTCCCAAAAAGGTTTCCTTTTCGATTTCAAGGCTCCCGTCCGCAGATACGCTTATCACTTCGCATGGCAGATTTTTCCCGGCCGCCCCGTCCGGCATGGCGGCTGAGAGAACCAGCACACGGCTGATCCCCGTTGCCGTATCAAGCAGCCGCTTTGCTCCCGGCTCTCCCTCCACCGCCTGTGCGATATACCGGTGAAACTGCAGGGCGGCGTTTAGCTGGTTGACACACAGCAGAATATCCAGCTTACTGTTGCGCCCCGAACCGGCTTTCAGTTTAAGAGCCTCCCCGATTTTTCTGCAGATATCAGGAAAGGCCTCTTCATAGACACAGCAAGCCACAATATCCGTCTCCGCTATCTTTTCTGCCAGGCCGTCCTCAAACACGCAGTCAAACCCATGAATATATGTATACATTTCCCTCGAAGGCTCTTTCTGTTTCACCAGATAATATCCCATGTCTCTAAGTTTTCTCAGTCTGTCCTGATTTTTCCGGTAGAGTGTCACGTGCCAACCGGCCTCACCAAACAGCCGGCTCACTACGCCGAGGCCGATATTTCCGGCTCCTGCAACCAGTATATTCTTACCGGCCCGGGCATCTAATCCATTTTCACACATACACGGTAGGCTCCCACTGCACAGGCCGCTTGAAAGGCCTCATCAATCTGCTCAAATTTAAAGCAGCACTCGATTACCCGGCTGTAATCCACCCCCTTATTAATCAGTCTCGCCGCCTCCGTAAAGTCACAGTGATCCGCGCCGAATGTTCCGATAATATCGATTTTCCTGTAGTGGATTGTATTCACATCAAGGCTTATTTTCGGGCTGGGATACGCTGCGGCAAACAGCAGAACCCGTCCTCTTTTCGGTTTCAGCATTTCAAATGCCTGATCCGTAGCAGCCTGCGCTCCCACTGCAACCACAACGGCATCCGCTCCTCTGTTGTCCGTCAGGCGCATAACCTCTTTGACCGGATCCGTCTCTTTTGCGTCAATCACTTCAAACCCGTATGCCCTGGCTGTCTCCAGCTTTTTGTCGAGAAGTTCGCTGATTATGACGCGGCATCCGTATTCCCTGGCTGTAATGGCATTAATAATTCCCATCGTCCCCGCACCGATTACCGCGATTGTCTCGTTTTTTTCGACATGGAGCTTTCTGAGCCCATACACGACGGAGGCAACCGGCTCTAACAGTCCGCCGACAGCCGTGTCCACCGACTGATCGATTTTATAGAGGCCCACCTGTGATTTAACCGCATATTCCGCGCATCCGGCGTTCCCGTAATATCCGTCGGCATTTAAATCATTCGCCGTTTTAATATGCCGGCATTCACCGGTCCTTCCCTCCAAAGACTCCGGGCTGTAAGGATCAAATTCATATCCGCAGGCGACCGTATCTCCTTCTTTAAATCCCATTACATGGGAACCGGCCTTAAGAACTTCCCCCGACCACTCATGGCCGAAGACCAGGGGCATCGGACGCGATGTCCGGCTGCCGTTATATACGCCGTATTCAGACGTACAGATATTGCATGCACGTATCTTTACCAGAACGGAATTTTCATCCATTTCCGGCAGTCTCCTCTGTTCCAGGGAAACCTGCTGTTTCCCCCGGAGGACGGCTGTTTTTGTAAAGTCCATATTCTTTCTCCTCCCTGCTTTGCAAAACCGCCTTCTGCACTGTTCCCGGTGATTAGATGCGGTTTACGCTGTTAAACAGCTTCATGTAATATTCCAGTTTTTCCTTCCACCCTTTCGCACCTTCGGCAAACACCATCTGAAGATTCATGCGGGCCGTTTTCATCTCATCATCGTTTTTCCCTTTGACAATCCTTGTAAAGTCCTTGTCACACGCCGCTTTAATGGCGGCGATTCCGCCCTCATTCAAATCCGTATTCAGATTAATTTTCGATATTCCGTTCCGGATTGATTTCTGGAGATTGTCATCCCCTGTACCGGAGCCGCCATGGAGTACCAGGGGGACTGGAATTTGTTTTGCCAGTACTTTAAGAAGTTCAAAGTCAATCTTCGGCTCCCCTTTATAAACGCCATGGGAAGTTCCCACCGCAACGGCCAGACAGTCCGCGTCCGTCTCTTCTATAAAGGGAAGCGCTTCTTCCAGCCTGGTGAGGCCCGAATCCCTCGTTTCCTCATATTCATTGCCCTGACCGACATGTCCCAGTTCAGCCTCTACGGAAATCCCCACCGCATGGGCAATTTTAGCAATCTCCTTCACCTCGTCAGCATTCTGCCTGTAAGGGCAGGTGGAACGGTCAATCATAACGGAGGAGAATCCGGCATGTATTGCATTTACCACCACCTCGTACCCGCTGCCGTGATCCAGGTTCAGGGCTGCCGCCACCTCCGGATATTTCTTTTCGTAGAAGCTCGCGATTTCTGCACATTCATAGATTCCGTGCACCGGATGAACATCCAGGATGACAGGAGATTTAAGATTCTTTCCCGCCATGAATGCGGCTTCAATTGTTTCTCTGTTAAATACATTGGGGGCCGCTACGGCATATCCGTTTTTCTTTGCATCCTCCAAAAGTATGTGCATTGGTATAATCATGAATCAAGTCCTCCTTATTCTTTACCCAAATATTCCGATAATGCTTCCAATCAAAGCGGCTGCAAGAATGAGCCATACAATATTACTGTACTTCTGCCCGCCTTTCGACAGGTAACCGTAGACCAGGAACACCAGCCCGAGTGGCAGGAGGCCCGGTATGATTCCATCCAGAATCTGCTGAATGATAATTGGGTTAGCAGCATTTTCCATCTGAAACTGGATCGGTGTCGACAGCTTCACATAAGAGGATGACAGGGCGCCCATCATGAACATTCCCATTATACCCGTCGCCTGGATGATGGCGGCAAATTTGCCTGTTTTCATGATGTTCATAATCGCTTCACGGCCTACCTCATATCCGATTTTCAGCATGTAATATCCCACAATAATCATAATTGCCGGATACAGCAGCGGCAGGACGCCCCCCAGGGCATTGCCTGCCAGGGCAAACGAACAGGCTAAAGCCAGGATAGTGGATTTGAGGGTTGAACGGATCAGGGAATCACCCACTCCGGCCATGGGTCCCATAAGGCCGGTTTTAATTCCTGTAATCGCTTCTTCCGGAATTTCCTCCCCCTGAGCTTTCCGCTCTTCCATCGAAAGTACCACGCCGCAGATGATGGAACCGATTGTGGACTCCGTATTATAAAACTGCAGGTGTCTCTGAAGGGCGCCGACGTATTCCTCCTGATTATCCGCATACCACTTTTTCAGATGCGGCGCTACCGTGACACAGAAGTTCAAAGACTGCAGTCGCTCGTAAGAATTGCTCATCTCATTCGTGATATAGAGTCTCATATAAGTGCGGAACAGTTCTTTATTACTGAGTCTGGTTATCTCCGGTTTCTTTCCATTCTCCATAATATTTTCCATCCTATGCCGCCTCCTTTTTCATAGAGTTAAAATAGATGATGAGGGCCAGGCATCCTCCGAATATCGATGCAGCCATCGTATTGATCCCCAGATATTTAACAGCAAAAAATCCGATAAAAAAGTATGGGAGAAGCAGCTTGTTGCCAATGCATTTTAAGATAATTGCAAAGCCGATTGCCGGCAGCATGCCTCCCGCCACGTTCAGTCCGCTGGTAAGCCATGTCGGCAGAATTTCCAGCAGACGGTAAATCACATCCGCGCCAAAAAACTGAAGTGTAAAAACGGGAACAAACCGCAGTACAAATGCCAGTGCCAGCGGATACCAGGTTCCGCACATATAAATCCCCCTGTCGTTCCCCTCCTCCGCATAACGATCCGCTTTATGTACCCAGTAGATATTTGTGGTTTTCCGAATCTGCTCCAGGAACACCCCAAGCATTCCAAACGGCATTGCCAGCGTAACAGCCATTTCCGGCTCCAGATTGCCCTGAAGCGCCAGAGGAATTGCAATGCTGCTGGCCAGAATCTCATCCGTCGGAATATTTCCGCCCGGTGCAACGACTCCCAGATATACAAGATTGATGCTTGCCCCGATCAGAAGTCCTTTGGGAACGTCTCCAAATACCAGACCGCAGATTAGTCCGATAAAGCAGCCCGATCCAAGTGAATGGTATGTACCGGAACCAACCCGGCACGAGCCAATAAAGTAACATAATCCGGCAGTTAAGGCCATTATTAAATTCATACTCTCCTCCTATCTCAAACCAAAATCGAACTTCTTCAATATTTTTTCCAATGAAGTACTGGATTCATCCGGCACCTGCTGAAATACAACATCAACCCCGGCATCACTCATTCCCTTCAGCATTGCGGCATCTTTTGCATCCAGCGTAATAGGCCCATACACATTGAGCCGTCCCGGTCCTGCCCCAAGACCGCCTATCTGCAGTGAACGCATCGGAAACCCTTTTTTAAGGCAGTACTCCGCATCCTCCACACATTTAAACAGCACAAGCACCTTTTCCCCGATTTCACCGCAAAAATGCTCTGCCGCCTGATCCCGTGTCATAATATCGATGTCTACGCCCACCGGAGCCGACATCTTATAAATATCCCCCAGAAAAGGATCGGTTGCAATTGCATCATTGACTCCGACTATTTTTTTCGCGCCGGTCTGTTTTAACCACTTAACCATTACCTGACCATGAATCATTCTGAAATCAACCCGGATTAATTCAACCCCCATTGTCTTCCTCCTCTGCTTTTATGCTTTCTATTACACGTCCGCTGTCTTTCAAGGCCTCTCTGGCACATTCCGCCGTTTCACACACCGGCCTCCCGTTGAATTCTCCGTATGCTTCCAGAAACATTGGAAGGTTTAATCCCGTCACAATCGTGATATCATATTCCTTGCGGAATTCAGCCATAACATTAAAAGGCGTCCCCCCAATCAAATCGACCAGGCACAGAAAACTTTTATCCCTGCTTTTCTCAAGTTCGGTCCTTACCGCCTCTTTCAGCTCTTCCGGTGATGTCTCCGGAAGCAGCGAAAACGGCGTTATGTCCTTGATCTCCCCGACAATCATTTCTGCCGTGCGAATCAGTTCTTCACCAAACCGTCCATGCGTACAGACGAACAATTTACTTTTTCTCTCTTCCACTTCAGCCATCCTTTCCCGTTTTATTAATCTCTTTAGAACGTTCCAATCATCGATGGCCTTATTGTAACAACAGAATGTTTATAAGTCAAAAATTGTCAGATTTTTAACCCTCTCTTAAGTGTGTTGTCTTACAGCGTTTTTTGACGGTTTTACATTTCGATTTTATTTTAGAGTGTCTGATTTGCAGATTTGTGTGTCGGTTTTTTATTTCCGTGTACACCGTAAGATTTTTTAATTTCCGGGTGAAATGGTTCAGTGTGTACTATTCCTGATAAAATTTGCACTTTTTTTATTGTTTGCCGTCATTTCTGATATTTTGTTTAATATTCCATTATTTTCCTTCAATAGTATGTCCTTACACTCTATTGACA
>CATWBR010000268.1 GCA_958349075.1 uncultured Clostridium sp. | reverse complement strand
CCTCTCCTCCGTCTGACATCCACTCCGTTCCCGTGAGCCGTCATCAGTATCTTTTTCGCTTGCGGCGTTTATTTTTATTAACACTTACAATCCGGCAGGCTGGTTTAATTTCATCACAAAATCCTTCATTGCCCCTGCTATTTGAAGCTGCTGCGGACAGACGGCCTCACAGCTCCGGCAGCCGATACATGCATCGGGCCGTCTGTCTTCCTGCAGGGCATCTACGGCCATATGGGTGATCAGCCCATTTACATAGCGTGTTTCGTTGTACAGAGATAAAAGTACCGGAATATCCAGGCCTTTCGGACAGTGGGTTACACAGTAACGGCAGGCGGTACACGGAAGAATATCCAACATACTGTCTGCAATTTCAAGAAGAACCCACATCTCCTTTTCGCTCAGCGGTTTATCTTCGGCATATGTCTCAATATTTTTTACAAGCTGCTCCATATTGGACATGCCGGAGAGAGTCACCGTCACTCCAGTTATCGTCTGAAGGAACCGGAACGCCCAGGCAGGCACCTCTTCCTCCGGCCGGAGAGCCTTCAGCTTTGCCCCGTCCGCTTCGGAAAGCTCTGCCAGTTTGCCTCCGCGCAAAGGCTCCATAACCCAGATTGGAATGTTGTATTTATTCAGAAGTTCTGCTTTTGCTCTCGCATCCTGCAGTTTCCAGTCAAGATAATTAAGCTGGATCTGGCAGAATTCCATCCTGTCCCCATAGACGTCCAGAAAACGTTTCATTGTATCATAACGGCCGTGGGCGGAAAAACCCAGATGCCGGATACGCCCGTTTTCCTTCTGTTTCATCAGATAATCCATGATACCGTATTGGGGATCCAGATATGGGCCGATATTTTTCTCATACACATTGTGGAACAGATAAAAGTCAAAATATTCCACGCCGCATTTTTTAAGCTGCTCCTCAAATATCTCAGCCACTTTTCCCATATTTGATAAATCATATCCCGGGAATTTTGTGGCAAGATAATAGCTGTCCCTGGGATATGCGCTCAGCACCTTTCCCATAACAATCTCGGACTTTCCGTCATGATAGCCATAGGCGGTATCAAAATAATTCACACCATGCCGGACAGCATAGTCCACCATCTCAGCCGTCCCCGCTTCATCAATCGGCGAATCCGGCGTGTCACCCGCCACTGGCAGACGCATCGCCCCAAATCCGAGTGCCGATAATTTCAAATCCTGAAACTCTTTATATACCATTTTAAACCTCCTTCGGTCCTCTGCTTCCTTTGTCTTTAAAAGCATACACCTTGGAGTTAACTCAAAGTCAAGCTTTTTCGGCCGGTTTCAAGGAAAAAGGCAGAAGTAGGGATTGAATTAAAATGTGAGGACGTCATTTCAGCAGCGGACATTCTCATTTTCACCCGTCAAATAATCAGATTCGGCAAAACCATCGCCATAAATACCGCATAAATCAAATCCAGCCACATCATAGAACCAATGGCTCCCAGATAAATCAACCCGATCACGGGAGCAGTCACAATCTTCACCGCTAAATTTACATCCGGATTCTTCAATATATTCTGCACCATCACCTTGGCATCTCCCGTACTTGGGAAGGAATGCATCAGAATGGAGATTCCCAGCCACCCAAGGAACAGCGCCAGAGGATTGTGAAATACCTCAAACCGGAACAGTTCAATCGCCGCGGGAAAGACTACCAGCATTCCCACAATTGTATTAACGATGAACGGCCCCACTGAAATCATAAATGATGCCAGAGGATTTTCAGCGGGTTCATGAGCCACATAGCCGCTCGGATTCTTCATCTGGAAATAGACTACATCATAGACCGGCACTCCGAACAGGCGGCAAAACAGTTGATGTGCAAATTCATGAACCATCACGCCTGGAAATGTCAGCATTGAAATCAAAAATCCCGGAATAATGATCATACCTCTCCCTCCCCTGCATCTACATAGTAATCATGGAGACTGACACTCCCGCTCAGATAGTCACCGAACTCCTCGTCAAACTCCGTTCCCTCATTCTTGAATTTCGCCTGGTACTCCTCCGCTTTCAAAGTATCCCCGTTTTCCAGACAGGCGATAATTAATGTTTCTTTCACATACGCCAGCTCCGGGTTCTCCTCATAGGCCTGGCTCACCAGTTCAAGCCCCCTCTCATTTTCCCCCTCCAGCAGGCAGAGAATGCCCAGGGCCCGGAGCGCGCCGGCATCGTGGTGATCCCTGGAATAAACTTTTTCATAACATTCCTTTGCACCGTCGATATCACCGCTCCGTCTCTTATTTGTTCCAAGAAGGACAAGAGATTCATTAAAGCGTCCGTCCGCCTTGACGCTCTCTTCCAGGTATCCCCTGGCTTCATTCTGATCCTCTGTAAAACTTGCCAGATAGTAATAGAGCAGGGTCTTATCATAGTCGTCGTCCTCTAAAAGTTCAAATAAACGTTCTTTCAGCGCGCCGTAAGGAGGGGCGTCCGGATTTTCCGAAAGAACTTCCGCCGCAATTACCTCCATCTTATCCGATGTATTATAAAAACGTTCCAGCTTATACGTGTATCCCATGATTTTCGAATATGTACTGTCACTGACCTCTTTGCCCACCAGATATTCATTCAGAAAGTACGCCGCCGCGTCGTAGTAGCCATACTCCATGGCCAAATCGATCATCTTTTCGGCAACCGGAACCGAACCGGGGTAGGCATTTGCCACTTCCATGAGATTTTGAAGAACCGGATAAATTTCCCCCTCCGACGCCTGACGTTCCGCCTGGCTGTAAACCTTATAATATTTTATAACTTTGGGTGTCCGGGCCATTGCCAGTGAAATTACGGCAAGAGCCACAATCACAATCGGTATCATCAGCTTGGGAAACGGATACCGGATCTGCTCCTCCCTGCACTGATGGCAGAGGATTGAGTTACGGCTTTTACTCCTGTCAATTCTCCTCTGTCCGCACTTGCGGCAAAGTTCCTCCTTCGGAATGGCAAATTCCGGCCTCACCGGGTATAACTCTTCCTCCGGGCCAGTGTCTATTTCTCTGTTTTCCGTCTCTTCCATACTCTTATCTCCCCGTTATCTCTTCTAACGTTTTTTTCTTCCGTTTTCTGTTCTAACGTTTTTTCTTTCGTTATCTGTTCTTCCATTATCCGTTCTAACGTATCCTGTTCTAATGTATTCTCGTTCCCTATTCCTCCAGGATCTCAGCCGCTTTTAAAAGTTCATCCCGGATGGAAATATGCTGAGGACACACTTCCTCACAGGCTCCGCAGCCGATACATTCGGATGCCTTTGCCCAGCCGTGGCCGTTGGTGTTCCAGTTATATTTGCCCCTGGCCCCCTTCAGATCCTGATATCTGTTATAAATATTGACCGCCTGGAATGTGCCGTAAATCGCTACGGATTTCGGGCAGCCCTCCATGCAGTATCCGCAGGCCGTACAGGGAACCGTATGGCAGGAATCAAGAACCTTTTTCACCCTGGCAACGGTTTCGCAGTCTTTCTCCGTCAGCGGTTTAAAATTTTTCATAAAAGAAATATTGTCCTTCATCTGCGCTGTGTCCGACATTCCCGAGAGGACGGTAATCACGCCGTCAAGGGAGGCGGCATAACGGATAGCCCAGGAGGAGGGGGATGCCTCCGGATCTGCTTCCCTGAAAATGGCCTCGGCCTCCTCCGGGAGGGCTGCCAGAGTTCCGCCTTTTACCGGTTCCATAATAATAACAGGCTTTCCGTGCTTTCTGGCCACCTCATAGCATTTACCCGACTCCACATACGGATCTTCCCAGTCCGCATAATTAATCTGAAGCTGTACAAATTCCATCTCAGGATGCGCAATCAGAATCTTATCCAGTTCCTCCGCCTTGTCGTGGAATGAAAAACCGAGGTGCCGGATCAGGCCCTCCGCTTTCTTCTCCGCCAGGAAATCCCAGATTCCATAATCATCAAAAAAATGGCTCCGGCTTTCTCCCAGATTATGAAGCAGATAATAGTCAAAATATCCGGCCCCGGTCCGTTCAAGCGACATGGAAAACATTTTTTTTGCCTTCTCCTCGGATTTAGCCGCCCAGGCCGGACATTTCGTCGCCAGCAGATAGCTGTCGCGCGGATGGCGTTTTACCAGAGCCTCTCTGGCCGCATCCTCGGAACCGATATAACCCCAGGACGTATCAAAATAATTAAATCCTGCCTCCAAAAACAGATCAACCATCTCTTTCGTCTGTTCCACATCAATTACCTCTCCATTTTTCGGGAGCCTCATAAGGCCAAATCCCAGCTTTGGAATCTCTTTTCCCAGATAACTTTCCATTTCTCATCCTCCTGTCATATATCTCTTTCTTTTTCGGACAAACGTAGAGGCCGTCATTCCCAGACTCCGGGCTGCGTCCCTGACGTTGCCGTATTTCTCATACGCATGATTTATGTATTCAAGCTCCAGCTCTTCCATCGCCGTTTTGAGATCTTCCACCGGCCCTATCACAACCGGCTTCTGTCTTACATCTTCCCGCGACGGATGCCCATGAGGGAAAATGGGCAGGCACTCCGGAGTAATCTCCTCCCCTGCGCTTATGATTACCGCCCTCTCAACAATATTCCTGAGTTCCCTGATATTGCCGGGCCAGTGATAGTTGATCATGAGCTGGCAGGCCTCCGGGGTGAATCTCCTGTGAAATCCGTATTTTCCGTTCAGTTCCTCCAGAAAGCGGGTGGATAAGGGGACAATGTCCTCGCGCCGTTCACGCAGCGGCGGAATCGTAATCGGAAATACCATCAGACGGTAATAGAGATCCTCACGGAACATCTTTTTTTCCACCATCTCCTCCAGGTTCCGGTTGGTCGCTGCAATTACCCGGACGTTAACCTTCACCGGCTTTGAACTTCCAATCCGCGTAGTCTCCTTCTCCTGCAGGACACGCAGCAGTTTTACCTGCATCTTCATCGGAAGCTCACCTATCTCATCAAGGAAAATGGTTCCGTGATTGGCCGCCTCAAAAAGACCTATCTTTCCATTCCGCTCTGCCCCGGTAAAGGCGCCCTTTTCATATCCAAACAGCTCGCTCTCAATCAGGTTTTCCGGGATTGCCCCGCAATTAACCTTGATAAAACTCTGTTCTTTCCTCCCGCTGCCCGAATAGATGTATTTTGCAAATACTTCCTTTCCGACTCCCGTTTCCCCAAGAAGCATCACCGTCGTATCTAAGGGAGCCACCTTGTCGGCGAGGACAAAAGCCTGGAGGGAATTCCGATCCACCGCGACAATCTGATCGCCCACGCTGAACCGCTCATAGACGTGGCTCAGCTCCCTTTTCAGGCGCAGCCCCTCCTGCTTTGTCTTCTCCACCTCTTCCCGCAGGCTGTACAGCTCGGTCAGATCCCGGACATTGGTGACTACCATAACAATCTCATCTTTTTCATTATAAATGGGGGAGCTGGTAATCAGAGCCTTCTTTCCCGTTTTAAACTCCTGGCGTATCGTGACAGGGCGTTTTTCCCTGATGGCAATCAGGGAACCGCTGGCCGATACAATCCCTTTTTGCACCAGTTCCTCCATATTGCAGCCAATCACCTCTGATTTCTTAAGGCCCGTAATCGTCTCATAGGCTCTGTTGGCCTTGATGGTATTGGCATTGCCGTCCGTTATGTAGATTCCGTCAAAAGAATGTTCGATAATGGCATCCAGCCATTCATTGGCCTCCTGAAGGCTTGAGAACATTTCCGACGTTTTTTTATTCTTCAAAGGGTCACCTCTTCTCTGAGGATTCGGCAGGATACGCATTCCCGGTTTTATGCTTTTGGGAAAGCGGCCTGCACGCATGATTCACTGTAGTATTTACTTTCATTATACAAGAAGACGGGGGGATTCTCAATCAAAATAGTTGGGAAGAAAGGGGCACTGATGGGATGGGGATGGATGGAAAAGGAAGGGGTGAGTCTTCGGGGCCGGGCGGAGGGTATCGGCTGGGTGGGAATCCGGAAGAAAGAACTTTCCTGCGGGAGCCGCTTGCGCTTGATGAAGTGCATAGCAGACACTAAGGCGCCACAATACGTCGCCCAAGTGCTGATGGACTTCAACACTCCCTCCGGTAAGTTTTTCTTCCTCCTCCCCCACAGTTCAGCTATGACCGGCCCCGAAGACGCGCTATGTATCGGCCATCTATCCCGGCCTGACGCTGCTTGATTGTCCCCCTTTCTCAGGGGGGCCGCCCCAAAGGCCCCTCCTGTCTCCGCCACTACCTGTATCCTGATAATTTAAGTCGGATCAGATGATAAATTAAGGCTATAAAAAAATGAACTGTGCCTTATCTAATGTGACAAGGCACAGTTTAAATTTCGGGGGTGAACGCGGGAATTATACTTTAAGCTTTAAATTTGAAAGTATAAAGAGTTTTCACAATATATTATC
>CATWBR010000267.1 GCA_958349075.1 uncultured Clostridium sp. | reverse complement strand
CCTAAGGAGTGAATGCTTATGTCAATCGAAATCATACCTGACTGGATGGCCAACCTGGATGACGAGGACGTCACTTTTATCAAAAAGTTTATACTGGCGTCCGGTTCCCTGAAAGAAATTGCCGGCCAGTACCATGTCACCTATCCCACGGTCCGGCTGAGGCTGGACAAAATAATTCAGAAGATCCTAATCAGCGAGGACACTGCGAATGAGCCGTATATCGCCCTGATCAAGCGGCTTGCGCTGAACGAAAAGCTCGATTTTGACACCGCCAAGCTTCTGATTTCCGAATATAAGAAAATCAAAAAGGAGGAACCTTAGATGGCTATCGCAACCTATATGATCCTTGTAATTCTGGTCTTTTTCGGAGGCTCCCTGTGGCTTCAGTTCTATCTTTCAGGTAAACCAAGCAGATGGCCGGGACTCATCCTGCCCCTGATCTGCTTCCTGTTCTCCCTGCAGGCGCTGCTGGGAATCTCTACCTACAGCTCTGTGCGCACCTCCGTCACTACCGTTATGGAGAACGGCATCTCCGTCACCGAGGAAGAAGTCGTTGTACCTCCTGAGAAGAAGGATTCACGCCTGATAGCCGCGGCCGCAATTTCCGTATTTATCGGCAACAATATCCCCACCGTGGTACTTCTCGGCATCTATACCGCCCGCCGCAGCCGTAGAAAGAAGAATATGGAGCTGGAAAAGATGAATATTCAGGATTTAGAATAAACGGCAGCAAAAGGACTTCCCCCCGGACAATACACAACCCGAAAGGAAGTCCTTTTTGCCGCCGCCTGCATTCAACCCTGTAAGAAACAATGCATTCGGCATAAATCTATGAAAATGATGAAGGACCGGCGTTTAAATGGTTTCCCCGCTTTTATTCTTCTGTGTTACCAGGCTGACTGCCACATAGGCTGCTGCCGACGGAAGTATCGGGAAAATCGATGCAAATGGCATCTGGACTCCCATCTTATTAATGACAACACAGGCGATTCCGATGAAGAAGCTTGCCACGGCGCCCTGTGTCGTTCCCTTTTTCCAGAGAATCCCGCCCAAAATCATAACAAGGCCTCCGGCCGTCATGAACGTATACGCCATGGACAGCAGGGAAATAATGCTGGAAAACTGCAGGGACAGTACAAGAGCTAAAAGTCCGACAATTACGGTGGACCAGGTTGTCATTCTTGCCAGTGTCTTCTCACTGGCCTGTGGGTTAATATGTTTATAGTAAATATCACTGACGATGTTGGCTGTGATGGTGACAAGACCTCCGTCGCAGGTGGACATGACCGCCGCGCAGATGGAGGCAATCAGGAGTCCCGCGAGCACGGGCGGCATTGCTTCAAACAGCACCTGGAAAATAATCGTACCGTTCGCTGCATCCGGCCACATTGCCTTTCCGTACATTCCAATCAGAACGGGAAGGATAACAAACGGAATAATCATAAGTGCCGCAATGATTGGCGCCCTGACCGCTGTTTTCTCATTTTTGCACGATACGGTGCGCTGGAAAGCTGCGGATGAAACAAGGCCGTAAAGAGCCGTCGGCCCCAGCATCATAATGAATGTGTCCATGCTGAACGGAATAAACTTGAAACTTTCCGCCGGCAGGTTACGGGCCATCAACTGAAATCCTCCCTGGCCGCCGATGAAAATGACGGTGATAATGACCGTGATAAAAATGACTGTACTCTGGATCACGTCCGTCATCATAACGCCCCAAAGTCCCGACATTGAGGAATAGATAATGACAATCAGGGTCGTGATAACCGCTCCGGCCACCGGATTGATGCCGATATATTCAAAAAGGCGCTTTCCTGCCATAATCTGTCCCGCCATGACCGCCGTATTGGCGGCTCCGTTTAAGACGGCCATCATTATGGTGGTGACCTTGTCCCCGTATCTCTGTTCCAGCATATCCGACAGCGTGACACAGTTCCCCCGGTATACACGCCTGGACATAACGGCCGCAAACAGGATGTAGGACAATGCCGCTCCTACGCCGAACCACATGCCCCCGATTCCATATACGGCCCCATACTC
Source organism: uncultured Clostridium sp. (assembly GCA_958349075.1). GTDB lineage: Bacteria > Bacillota > Clostridia > Lachnospirales > Lachnospiraceae > Otoolea. The sequence goes on along the minus strand of CATWBR010000267.1, from coordinate 4,352 downwards.
CGCTCCGCCTACCACAATACCGTTTCCGATATGGGAACCGATATAGGAACCGGTTACCAGAAGAAGCGTTCCCTGCTTCCCGGCCGTCATAAAATCGTTCATACTCCCGCCGTATTTTCTGCCGGCCAGTCCAATCGCGATCATCACCGCCATGTAGATCCCCAGAATTACTAATACTATGCCTAAACTGCTCATACGTTTCCCCTTTCTTCCCTCGTATCTCCGGGCGTCCCCCCGCCCTCCGTGTTTACAAAATGCCCACCGACTCCGCCTGGTGCTTAAGCTCCTCCCTGAACGCCGGATGAGCAATGTGAATCAATTCCTTTGCGCGTTCTTTTACAGATTTTCCGGTTAGAACCGCAACGCCGTATTCCGATACCACATATTCTACCATTGTACGGCTCAGGGATACGGGCGTTCCCGGCTCAAAATACGGCACTATCTTGGAGTGTTTTCCGTTTTTCGTTACGGACTCTATGACTACAATGGATTTTCCGTCCGGGCAGTTTACCGCTCCCGTGGCAAAATCACCGATTCCTCCCATTCCGGAGTGCTGCCGCCCTTTTAAATATTCCGCATTCGCCTGTCCCAGAAGATCGACCTGAACCGCGTTGTTGATGGCCGTCATCTTATTATTTTTTGCAATAATCCCGGGAGTCAGGACATGGTTGCAGCAGTCCAAGCGGATTTCCAGGTTGTCCTGCACATAGTCGAACAGTTCCCCTGAACCGACCACCTGGGTGCAGATGGAAATTCCGGGGTTAAGAGCCTTTTTCCGGTTGGTCACAAGGCCTTTTTTAGTCAGGTTCATTAAAAGATCCCCATATATTTCCGTATGGACTCCCAGATCCCTTACGCCGTCCAGGTACATCATGGCGGAAGAATTAAGGCGTCCGATTCCCACCTCCAGGGTGGCTTCATTTTCAACCAGCTCCGACAGGCTGCCGCCGATGGCCTTGTACTTTTCCCTGTTTTCATCGGAGTCATCTATCCGGCCGATATTGAGCGGGTAGCCCTCTCCCTCTACAAGATAATCAAATTCCGAAATATGCATCACATTATCGCCGTAGACAAACGGAAGTTCTTCATTCAGCTCCGCAATGGCAAGCGGTACCGCCCTGCACACATCGGCCATCATGTCAGCCGAATTTCCGAAAGAGACGTAACCGTCCTTGTTTGGGGCCGACACACAGGTGATGGCCACCCGGCACTCAAAATCTTTCAGCGCCACCTTGGTAAATCCCGAAAAACCGCAGGGAATAAACTGCATTCTTCCTTCTTTTATATAGTCCCGGTTCACCGAATCCATAAAACTGGTATAGACGTTCAGCCCTTTTCCCATATTTTCGAGAAGATGGGGGAAATCCTCCTCCGGGGCGTAATAATTAGCCCCGGTCAAATCGCTTCTTTTGCCCAGTTCGGTGAGAATTCCCACCGGCTCCCTGGCTCCGCAGCAGAAGCTGTCCCCATCCTGTATCATGGCTGCCGCCTCGTGGGCGGAAATCAGTTTGTCAGCATATTGTTCTTTCCATAATCGTTCCATTCTGCCGGCCTCCGTCATTATTTGTTGTACTGTTTTTTGAGTGCCGAGGCAAGTCCGCCCTCCGCAATATCGTTTCTGAAGTCGTCCACCTGTGTCGTCTGCATATGAACCCTGCCCAGATTGAACAGTTCGGAAACAAAATCAATCGTGTTCCTAAATCCCTGAAGCTCATAACATTTATTCAGGGAGTATTTAATAATCTTTGTGCTCTCCGGCGGAATCTGAGCAATTCTCTCCGCAACCGCCATGGCCGTTTCTTCCAGTTTTTCACCGGCAACCACCTGATTTACCACGTTCATGTCCCGCATCTCGGCAGCCGTGAAAAATTTGCTTAGATAGAAGAATTCCCTTACCTTATTAAACGGCATTTTCCAGACTTCCATTGGGAATTCCGGCACATATCCCAGAAGAATCTCCGGGTTGCCGAACGTGGCGTCCTCGGAAGCGATAACCATATCGCTGAGCATGGCAAGGGTAATTCCGCCGCCGATGCAGTATCCCCTGATAGCGGCCACAATTGGTTTTGGGAAATGCCACATTCTCATAAAAAATTCAATCTCCTCCGATGTGTCTTTCCTTCTCTCCACAACGCCCGTAATATTGTGCTCCATAGCCTCCTTCAAATCGAAGCCTGCCGTAAACGCTTTTTCACCTGCGCCTGTAAGAATGACAACGCGTACCTCGTCATCCTCCGCCGCCATTTTAAGCGACTCGTCGATTCCGTGGATGACGGCGCCGTTTAACGCATTTCTCTTCTCCGGCCTGTTGATGATAATTTTGGCGATTGCTCCCTGTTTTTCATATAATAATTCGTTCATATTGAACCATCCTTTCCGATTACTTTTTTTATTTTTCTTCGGCTTACACCGCCCGGCATTTTCCCCTGGGCCATCCCGGTTAGACTCCTTGTCTTCTCCGGTCTCAGCCGTTTTCCTGTATCAGTTCCCTTTTATCTTCTTAATCTCACGGATCAGCTCCGGAATTACCTCCAGGAGATCCCCCACGATTCCATAATCGGCCACTCCGAATATCGGCGCATCCGGGTCCTTATTGATCGCCACGATTGTCTCTGCTCCCGACATTCCGGCCAGATGCTGGATGGCCCCGGAAATACCGCAGGCGATATAGAGCTTCGGCGCCACCGTTTTACCGGTCTGCCCCACCTGGTGTGCGTGTGGAATCCAGTCCGCATCCACGCAGGCCCTCGACGAACCGACCGCTCCTCCGAGCGCCCCGGCCAGTTCCCTGATATAGGAGAAGTTTTCCGCCTTTCCGATTCCGCGGCCGCCGGACACGATAATGTCCGCTTCCTCCAGATTGACTGACTGGACTACCTCCTTGATACGCTCCACAATCTCCGTCCGGATGTGCTCCGGATTGATGTCAACCTTCTCCCGGATAATCTTCTGCTCCGCATGATTATCATTCCGGGTGGCTCCCGCAGCATCTGCTTCCTTTACCGGTTTTTTGAATACCCCGGGCCTCACGGTTCCCATCTGGGGCCTGTGATCCGGGCAGAGAATGGTGGCCATCAGATTTCCGCCGAATGCCGGCCTTGTCCACTCCACATTTCCCGTCTCCGCGTCGATATCCAGCGCCGTGCAGTCTGCTGTAAGCCCTGTTTTCAGCCTGCATGCCAGTCTCGGTCCCAAATCCCTTCCGTTGTTTGTCGCTCCCATCAGGATAACCAGGGGCCTGTGCTTCTCCACAAGCTGTGTCATACAGTCTGCAAACGCATCGGTCCGGTAGTTTCTGTATACCTCATCCTCCACCAGGAGCACTTCGTCCGCACCGTAAGCCGCAGCCTGTCCGGCCGCCTCTTCCGCCTCATATGCAGGAATTACGGCAACCAGCTTCTGCCCCGTCTTGTCGGCCAGCATCCGGCCCGGCGTCAGCAGTTCATATCCGACCGGCTTTGCCTTCCCTTCCTCCGTCTCAATAAACACCCAGATATTCTTATAATCCTGTCTCTGTTCCACTTAAATCCCCTCCCGCATGTCACACCAATTTTTTCTCGTCCAGAAATCCGGCCAGGCCTGCTGCAAATTCCGGGGCCGTCTTTCCTTCCTCTTTGATTCCCTGTTTTGTCCTGACCGGTGTAAATGTTTTCTTTACTTTGGTCGGGGAGCCCTTCAGGCCGCACCGTCCGGTGTCGATCCCCAGCATTTCGGCCGTAAGTACAGGAATCTCCGCCTTTGACGCCCTCATTTTACCTTTAATCGATGGCAGCCTCGTGTCGCCGGAGATTTTTGTTACCGTCACTACCGCCGGCAGTTTCGCCCTGATTACATCGTATCCGTCATCATTCTCCCTCTTTACCAGAACTGCGTCTTTTGAAAGTTCCGCGTCTGAGGCGTATGTAATCTGCGGGATATCGAGATGTTCCGCCATCTCCGGACCAACCTGGGCAGTGTCTCCGTCAATCGCCTGTTTTCCGCAGAGTACCAGGTCAATTCCGCCTACCTCCTTGTCCAGCCATGAAACAGCCTCCGACAGCACGAAGCTGGTCGCCAGAGTGTCCGAACCTCCGAATGCCCTGTCGCTGATAAGCCATGCCCGATCCGCCCCTACGGCCAGGCACTCCCTGAGCGCCGCCCTGGCCTGATCCGGTCCCATGGATATGACAAGGACCTCCGCCCCGTACCGTTCCTTCAGACGGATTGCCGTCTCCAGGGCATATGCATCGTACGGATTCACAATGCTTGGAACTCCGGCGCGTATCAGTGTGTTTGTCACAGGATCAATTTTAATTTCCGTTGTGTCGGGAACCTGTTTTACACATACAATAATCTTCATATTCTTTTTCCAC
>CATWBR010000266.1 GCA_958349075.1 uncultured Clostridium sp. | reverse complement strand
TTTCAAGAGCCATCGACTCCATAAACGTGTTGATAACATCCTCGAATATGTCTTCACCTATTTCATCCCGATGGTAGGTCAGATAGCTGAGAGAGCGCATCATGCCGGAGAGGATCCGTGAATCCATCTTAAGTTCGTAGTTGCACCCGGGTGACCAACTGTTAATCAGTTCCTCCAGAACAGATTTATTCAGTTCACTGAACTCTTTCAAGCCCTGAGTTCCATATTTATCGCTGATATGTTTCAGAGTTCCACGCTGGTATATAATGCTTAAAACGGGACTGCCTAATAAGTTCTTTCGGTTATCCCTGATATAGGAAAGGACGATCTCAGCAATATCACCGGAATATCCCTTGTATTTTTGCAGTAATTCCTCTTGCAGCCTTCTCCATTCTGTGGCATAAACATCGACGAAAAGTTCCCCTTTTGATTTGTAGAATTGATAAAAAGTTCCTTTCCCAATGTCTGTTGCCTCGGTGATATCGGCAATCGTAATTTTTTCGAATCCAAAACGCACAAATAATTCTTTCGACTTCTCAAGAATCAATTGTTGTATCTGGTTACGTTCTTCAGGAGAAAACGGTTTCGGCATATGCCCCCCTCTTTCTTTTGCATAGTCTGGTTATTGGATAATCACAATAATTTTACCACTTAGAATGTGCAAAAGCAAGCAAGGCATCTTATGACCAAAATACCATTTCGTTCACTGTTCACATATTAGCATACAAATAATTCGCCGTCAATATACAAAACAGCTAATACAAAAGTCGGTTCTTAGTAAAATATGCACAAAAGAAATGGGTGCATTCAGCCAAAAAAAGCCAGGCAGTACAAGGAGAGATTTTGCTCTGTTAAAGCATAATCTGTCCTTGCATTGTCTGGCTTTCTTATCTGCGTACGTCCAGCTTAGGAACCGGCGGTCTGCCTGGCTGTTTTCTTTCCGGAACCGTTCAAATTACTCCGCAACGGCTGCGGCCTGTTCGCCACTGCATAATTCCCGCATTACCTGGTGTACTGTTTCTATCTTGTCGGCTCTCCATGCATTGCTTCCGCAGAAAATCAGGGCATTCTCCTCATCACCGCTCACCGCATTGACAAGGGCCTTTGTAATGCAGTAGGGTATCTTCGCCTGGTCACATTTTTCCAGGCAGCGGTAACAGTGGGTGATCGCCTGCTTTCCTTTTTCCACTTCTTTCAGAAAATGATTCCTGATCGCACGTCCCGGCATTCCGACCGGGCTCTTTACGATGATGATATCCTCTTCCTTTGCATCCAGATAGGCCTGCTTATATGCCTCCGGCGCGTCACACTCTTCCGTGGTTACAAAGCGCGTGGCAACCTGGACACCGTCGGCTCCCAGTTCAAGCTGATGCATTACATCCTCATGGGAATAAATGCCCCCTGCCGTAACTACCGGGATCTCTTTTTCATATTTCTGTGCATATTCTTTAACCAGGGCGATAATTCCCCTGATCTCGTCATCATACTCCGCTTTTTTGAATGTATCTGCGGCGTGCTCCGTGTCAACTCCCAAATCGTGCAGTTTATCCCTGTCAAAACCGAGATGGCCCCCTGCCAGAGGTCCCTCCACCACTACCAGATCCGGCGCCGTCTTGTATTTTCTGTCCCACATCTTACAGATGACCATGGCCGACTTTACGGAAGAAACGATCGGTGCGATCTTTGTTGCGGAACCCTTTACATACTCCGGAAGGTTGATGGGAAGGCCTGCTCCGGAAATAATCAGATTAGCTCCTGCCTTTACCGCCGCCTTCACATATTCGGCATAGTTGCGGGTAGCAACCATAATGTTGAATCCTATAATCCCGTCCGGCGATATCTCCCTCGCCTTCCTGAATTCCGTACCGATGGCCCTCAGGTTGGCCGCCTGGGAATCATCGGCAAAATCCGGCTCACGAAAACCGATCTGCGCTGTGGATATAATTCCTACTCCACCTTCCTTTGCCACGGCTCCCGCCAGAGAAGAGAGGCTGATGCCTACTCCCATCCCGCCCTGAATAATAGGAAATTTTGCCGTCAGATCTCCTATTTTCAACGGTTTTAAATTACACATTCCATGTCTCCTATCCTGTTTCTGAAGTATTACCGTCAACCGCCTTATAACCCGGGGGATTAAAACGGTAACAATGTTGCCTGTGAACTGTATCAGCAGTAACTCAAAATCCTCTGAACCTATCATACCTCTGACTGATTATCTCTTCAGGAGTCATGATTTCGCAGGTTTTGAAGAACTCTCTCATATGGCGGTCGATGATTTCCCCGACTATTTCCACAGTCTCTGCAGTGGCAGGCAGATCCTCGGCTATGATACGTTCCACAAGCCCCAGCTCATAGAGATCCCTGGCCGTCATCTTCATCACTTTCGCCGCCTCGCTTGCCCTCTTGCTGTCTTTCCAGAGAATCGAAGCGAATCCCTCCGGCGACAGTACGGAGTAAACGGAGTTTTCCATCATCCACACTTCATTGGCTACGGCCAGGCCCAGTGCCCCGCCGCTTCCGCCTTCCCCGATTACAATGGTCAGAACCGGCACCTTTAAATCAGACATTTCAAAAAGGTTTCTGGCTATGGCCTCGCCCTGTCCTCTCTCCTCGGCTTCCAGTCCGCAGAACGCTCCCGGCGTATCTACAAAGCAGATGACCGGACGGTTGAATTTCTCTGCCTGTTTCATCAGGCGGAGCGCCTTTCTGTAACCTTCCGGGGATGGCATTCCGAAATTGCACTTCAGGTTATCTTTGGTGGTTTTACCCTTCTCCTGTCCGATTACCGTCACCGGCATCCCATAGAAAGTTGCAATACCGCCGAGCACCGCTCCGTCGTCGCCATAATAGCGGTCGCCGTGCATCTCCATAAAATTGTCAAATAAAACGCGGATATAATCGCTGGCTACAAGGCGGTCGGCGCTTCTGGATCTCAGCACCGTCTCCCATGCATCCTGCTGTCTGTTTGTTATCTTATCAAGCGTCTTCATCCTCATCTCGCCCGAGAACGGCGCAATCGGTCCCCGCGGTTTTCCCGCTGCCAGGCCTGCCGCCTCCCTCGCACAGATTCTTGCCGCCGACTCGCGTTTACGCTCGTCTTCGTCCATATCCTTCCGCCAGCTCTTCTTTCCGCTGTGCATCCTGAGAATCCTTGCAATCGCCTCTTTCTGGTCTTTACGCTCTACAATCCGATCCACAAAACCGTGTTCCAGTAAAAATTCGGCTCTCTGGAATCCTTCTGGCAGTTTTTGGCGGATCGTCTGTTCAATTACTCTTGGGCCTGCGAAACCGATCAGGGCTCCCGGCTCGGCAAGGATAATATCGCCCAGCATTGCAAAGCTGGCCGTCACACCCCCTGTCGTCGGATCGGTCAGGACGCTGACATAGAGCTGGCCCGCTTCGTGATGGCGCTTGAGGGCAGCCGATGTTTTGGCCATCTGCATCAGGGAAACAAGTCCTTCCTGCATCCTGGCTCCGCCCGAAGCGGCAAAAATAACGACCGGAAGCTTCGCACAGGTAGCGCGCTCCACAGCTCTGGTGATTTTTTCACCCACATTATGGCCCATACTGCTCATCAGGAATCTTGAATCACAGACCGCAATTACGGTATCCTGTCCGTAAATCTTTCCCTGACCCGTAATGACAGCTTCATTGAGGCCCGATTTCTCCTTCGCAGCCCCAATCTTCTTCTCATACCCTGGGAATCCGAGAGGATTTACGAATTCCATTTCCTTATCCCATTCCTCAAAGGTTCCCTCGTCTATGAGCATTTCAATACGCCTGTGGGCATGGATGCGGAAATAACCGCTGCACTTTGGGCAGACATAAAAATTGTTCTTAACATCCTCTGTATAAATCGGACGGCCGCATTTGTTGCATTTGCGCCATAATCCTTTCGGGATATTGGGTTCTTCGCCATTTTCCGGCTGGTCTTCCCCGCTCCTGTCCGCATATTTTGTATCGATTAAGGTATACGTTTTCTTAAACATATCTCTTAACATAGGCATTCTCCCCTTCTTAGACGGAAATTGTGTGATTGTTCAAGCCCGATGTATTCCGTGCTGTTTAGCCAAAGACTGAACTGTAATGAACTCGTTTTCTGCACCTTATTTACAGTACTGAGGGAAATAACGCGGAATAAAGTCCGTGTCAACCTCCCCGTTCTGGTAGGCTTCACTGCTCATGATTTCATACTGGAAATCCAGGTTCGTCTCGATTCCCTCGATTATCAGCTCACCGAGGGCGCTGCGCATCTTGGCAATCGCGGACTCCCGGTCTTTATCGTAAACGATAAGCTTTAAAAGCATGGAATCATAGTTCGGCGGAACCATGTAATCATTGTATATGGCTGTGTCAATCCTGACGCCTCTGCCTCCCGGCACATGGACATTGGTGATACGTCCGGGGCACGGCATGAAATTCTTTTCAGGATTCTCTGCATTAATCCGGCATTCGATGGCATGGCCTCTGATGACCACATCTTCCTGAGTAAAGGAAAGCTTCTCTCCCGCCGCAATTTTAATCTGTTCCTTTATCAAATCCATATCCGTAACCGCTTCCGTGACCGGATGCTCCACCTGGATACGGGTATTCATTTCCATAAAATAGAACTCTTTGCTCTTATCCAGCAGAAATTCAATGGTTCCCGCATTGACGTAGCCGACGGCCTCGGCCGCTTTGATTGCAGTCTCACCCATCCGTTTCCTTAAGTCTGCCGAAATGGCGACAGAAGGTGATTCTTCCAGCACCTTCTGATGTCTTCTCTGGATAGAACAGTCGCGCTCGCCCAGATGGACCACATTGCCGTATGAATCGGCCAGAATCTGGAACTCAATATGCCTTGGCTGTTCAATATATTTCTCAATATACATGGTGTCGTCGGAAAAGCCTTTGACGGATTCCATCTGGGCCTGGTTAAAGTTGGCCTCAAAATCATCCGCTCCCCGGGAAATTCTCATTCCCTTTCCTCCGCCTCCGGAGGACGCCTTAATCATAACGGGAAAACCGATTGTCTTTGCCAGCTTAAGTCCTTCTGCGGCTGCGAAAACAGGCTCCTTGCTGCCCGGAACAACCGGAACCCCGGCCTCCATCATGGTCTTTCTGGCTTCCGATTTGTTGCCCATCTTATGGATAATCTCTGCGGACGGCCCGATAAATTTAATATTGCACTTTTCGCACAGCTCTGCAAAGCGGGCATTCTCTGAGAGAAAACCAAAGCCCGGATGAATCGCATCCGCTTTCATTGCCACGGTGGCGGAGATAATTCTCTCCATATCCAGATAGCTTTCCGTAGACGCAGCCGGCCCGATACAGATGGCCTCATCGGCCAGAAATGTATGAAGCGCATCCCTGTCGGCTTCCGAATAAACGGCTACCGTTTTTATTCCCATTTCCCTGCAGGCCCGGATGATCCGAACTGCGATCTCTCCCCGGTTTGCGATCAAAATCTTATTAAACATCGGCCCTCACCTATCCAATCATAAATGTTAATTCCGCCGAGACAGCAACCTTACCGTCCACCGTCGCGGTTGCGCTGCCGATTCCCACCGGCCCTTTGCGCCTGATAATATGGCATTCCAGCTTGAGTTTATCGCCGGGAATAACCTTTTTCTTAAATTTTGCACTGTTAATCGCACCAAAATAAGCAACTTTGCCCTTATTTTCTTCCTGGCTTAAGATAGCTACCGCGCCAACCTGCGCGAGCGCTTCCACGATCAGCACGCCCGGCATAACCGGTTCCTGCGGAAAATGGCCTGCAAAAAACGGCTCGTTATAAGTAACTGATTTATATCCTACCGCACCTTCACCCGGTGTTACTTCCTCAATACAGTCGATGAGGAGAAACGGATGGCGGTGAGGAATAATTTCCTGGATTTCTTTGATTCCCAACATGTTTTACCTTCTTTCCGGGACAAAGCCCGCGAAACATTCATTCCAACCTGTTTATTTAATTCTGAACAGCGGCTGGCCGTACTCCACGACCTCTTCATTGTCTACGAGAACTGCCTCTACAATGCCGTCATATTCGCTCTCAATTTCATTCATCAGCTTCATCGCTTCGATGATTCCGAGCACCTGGCCCTTTTTCACCGTATCGCCCACGGATACAAAGGCGGCTGACTCGGGTGACGGTGAATTGTAAAACGTTCCCACGAGCGGGGATGTCACAACCTTATCGGAACCAATGGAACCCGGCTGAGCTGCTGCGCCCGCTCCCATGGCTGCCTCGGAGGATGCAAAAACAGGCTGTAATGCCAGCCCGGCCAGCGCCGCATCCTGAGGCATTGCCGTTCCCGGAGCAATTACGGTCTGGACCGCCGGAGCCGATACGCTGACAATCTCTTTTTCTTTTTTCATGGAGATCTTGGAACCGTTCTCCTCAAGGACAAAGCTTGTAAGGC
>CATWBR010000265.1 GCA_958349075.1 uncultured Clostridium sp. | reverse complement strand
ATGCTATACTATACGCGATAGCTTTTAACCCTGGAAGTGATAAAAAATTCACGAAAAACTGATAAAAAATTCACATCCAGGAGAGAAAATCTAACTAGAGAAAGAGGGTTTATTTGATGGGTTTGGCTACATTTATAGGCGGCATTCATCCTTATGAGGGAAAAGAACTGTCTGAGGATAAACCGATCCAGGTAATCGCTCCTGAAAAGGGCGAAGAGATGGTATATCCGCTGTCCCAGCACATTGGCGCTCCTGCAAAACCGCTGGTTGCCAAAGGTGACCAGGTACTGAAAGGCCAGATTATTGCAGAAGCCGGAGGTTTCATTTCCGCCAATGTTTTAAGTTCTGTTTCCGGTACGGTAAAGGGGATCGAACCGAGACTGGTAGCGAATGGTGCAATGGTACAGTCTATCATCGTAGAGAACGATGGGGAAGAGAATGCGATTGAGGGTTTTGGTAACAAGAGGGATTACACAAAGCTTTCTAAGGAAGAAATCAGAAATATCATTAAAGAAGCCGGTATTGTCGGCTTAGGCGGAGCCGGTTTTCCAACCCATGTGAAGCTGACGCCGAAGGATGAGGCTGCCATCGATCACGTAATTGTGAACGGCGCGGAGTGTGAGCCTTACCTTACAAGCGACTACCGTGTGATGATGGAGCGTCCGGAGCAGATTATCGGCGGACTGAAAGTCATCCTCCAGTTATTTGACAATGCAAAGGGAATCATCGGCATTGAGAATAACAAACCGGAAGCGATCAAGAAACTGACGGAGATGGTAAAGGACGAGCCGAGAATTGAGGTATGTCCGCTGCTTACCAAGTATCCGCAGGGCGGTGAGCGTACCCTGATTTATGCCGTTACCGGAAGAGAGATCAATTCTTCCATGCTGCCGGCAGACGCAGGCTGTGTTGTTGACAACATTGACACTGTGGCTGCTATTTATAATGCAGTATGCAATTCTACGCCGCTGATGCGTAAGATTATCACGGTAACAGGAGATGCCGTAGCGAATCCTCAGAACTTTGAGGTGAGGCTTGGAACGAATTACAACAGACTTAAAGAAGCCGCAGGCGGATTTAAGGAAGAACCAGAGAAGATGATTTCCGGCGGGCCTATGATGGGCCAGGCTTTATTCAGCCTTAACTTCCCGGTGGCCAAGACATCTTCAGCACTGACTACATTCACAAAAGACCAGGTTGCAGCGATGGAACCGACTCCGTGTATCCGGTGCGGCAAGTGTGTGGACGTATGTCCCGAACACCTTGTGCCGCAGATGATGATGGACGCCGCAGAGCGCCATGACATGGAGAAATTCCAGAAGCTGAATGGTATGGAATGTGTGGAATGCGGCTGCTGTGCATATACCTGCCCGGCCAAGAGACCGCTGACACAGGCATTCAAAGAGCTGCGTAAGGCAGTGGCGGCCAGCCGCAGAAAGTAGGAGGTGTGAAGAAATGGGAAAATTATTTAACGTATCGTCATCACCTCATGTAAGAAGTAAACATTCCACCCAGGCAATCATGTTTGACGTGGCAATTGCAATGCTTCCCGCATCTATTTACGGTGTATGGCAGTTCGGTATGCACGCACTTCTGGTACTGATTGCTACAGTGGTATCCTGCGTACTTTCCGAATATATTTTTGAGAAACTGATGAAAAAACCGATTACCGTTTATGACGGCAGCGCCGTTGTTACCGGTATGATCCTCGCGCTCAACATGCCTCCGCAGATTCCGATCTGGATGCCGTGCCTGGGCGGTGTATTCGCCATCATCATTGTAAAACAGATGTACGGCGGTCTTGGCCAGAACTGGATGAACCCGGCTTTGGCGGCAAGATGTTTCCTGCTTATTTCATTCGCAGGCAAGATGACCACATTTACCGAGCCTTTCTCCGATGCCGTAGCCAGTGCAACTCCAATGGCTATGTTAAAAGCAGGAGAGCAGGTGGATGTAACGGCTATGTTTATCGGACGTATCCCGGGAACCATTGGTGAGGTTTCTGTGATTGCACTGTTAATCGGCGCTGCTTATCTGGTATTTAGAAAGGTTATCACACTGCGTATCCCGCTTACATATATCGCAACGGTTGCAATTTTTGCCGCTATCTACAGCGGATTTGATGTAAGCTACATTCTGGCCCATGTATGCGGCGGCGGTTTGATTTTCGGTGCCTTCTTCATGGCAACGGATTATGTAACAAGCCCGATTACACCAAAGGGACAATATGTATTCGGTATCGCCCTGGGACTTCTGACAGGCCTCTTCCGTATCTTCGGCGGCTCTGCAGAGGGTGTTTCCTATGCGATTATCTTCTGCAACATCCTGGTTCCGTTAATTGAGAAGTTCACCCTTCCGACTGCATTTGGAAAAAAGGGAGGTAAGAAATAATGGCAGCTAAATCCGGATTTATGAAAGACGCCTTTATCCTTTTTGCAATCACCCTGATTTCCGGTATTGCGCTGGGAGGCGTATATGAAGTGACAAAAGGCCCGATCGAAAAGGCCACAATTGAAGCAAACAACAAGACTTACAGAGGTGTGTTCCCGGAGGCTTCCTCCTTTGAGGAGTCAAGTGAAATCAATCTGGAAGAATGCAATAAACAGCTCCAGACAACAGCCTTCGGCGGTGTCGGAGTTGAGACCGTTATGGTGGCAAAGGACGACGCGGGCAGTGACCTCGGATATGTAGTCAATTCCTATTCCAATGACAGCTACGGCGGAAAAGTAGCCATCTCCGTCGGCATCAAGGAAGACGGAAGCATTACCGCCATCGGTTTCCGCGAAATCAGCGATACGCCCGGCCTGGGCCTTAAGGCAAAGGAAGACGCGTTCAGAACCCAGTATGACGGTAAAACCGCTACGGAGCTTACCGTTGTGAAGGGCGGCAATGCCGGCGATGCTGAGATCAATGCCATCAGCGGCGCGACCATTACGTCCAAGGCAGTAACCAATGCGGTAAATGCAGCCCTGTACTGCAAACAGAATTTCATAGACTAACAGGAGGTGGGAAATATGAACAAATATACAGAACGTATTACAAACGGTATTATTAAAGAAAACCCAACCTTCGTGTTAATGTTAGGTATGTGTCCGACCCTGGCAGTTACAACTTCTGCCGTAAACGGTCTGGGCATGGGACTTTCCACAACAGCCGTTCTTGTATTTTCAAACTTAATTATTGCGGCGCTGCGTAAGATTATTCCGGATCGCGTGCGTATTCCGGCATTCATCGTTATCGTAGCCAGCCTTGTAACCGTAGTCCAGCTTTTGATGCAGGGATATGTGCCTTCCCTCTACGCATCGCTGGGTATCTACATTCCGTTAATCGTAGTAAACTGTATCATCCTTGGCCGTGCGGAGTCTTATGCTTCCAAGAATGATGCGATTTCCTCTCTTTTCGACGGAATCGGAATGGGTCTTGGATTTTCCATCGCCCTGACCCTTATCGGTATTTTCCGTGAATTCCTGGGCGGCGGAGCTTTCTTCGGCAAACAGATTATTCCGGAAGATTTCCACATTTCGATCTTTGTGCTTGCTCCCGGTGCGTTCTTTGTTCTTGCAATCCTGACAGCGCTCCAGAATAAGTTCAAAGCTCCTTCTGCAACCAACGGTTCCGTGCCTCAGTCCAATCTGGCATGCGGCGGCAACTGTGCAAGCTGTGCGGGCAACGCATGTGCGGGAAACCATCTGGCGCTGGCTGAGAAAGCGGCAGAGGAGGCGGCGAAGGCGGCGGCAGCGAAGAAAGCTGCGGCGGAAAAAGCCCTGGCAGCCAAGAAGGCAGCCGATGAAGCGAAAGCAAAGGCGGAAGCCGAAGCTGCAAAAGAACCTGAGAAAACAGAATAGGAGGAATGGATAGATGAAAGAATTACTATTAATTGCCATCGGCTCAGCCCTGGTAAATAACGTTGTATTAAGCCAGTTCCTCGGTATCTGCCCATTCCTTGGCGTATCCAAGAGGGTAGAGACATCAGCAGGCATGGGTGCTGCCGTAATCTTCGTAATTACGATTGCATCCGCAGTGGCAAGCTTAATCTATGATCACATTCTGGTGCGTTTCGGTATGGAATACCTCCAGACCATCGTGTTCATCCTGGTTATTGCGGCTTTAGTACAGTTCGTAGAGATGTTCCTTAAGAAAAATATGGTTTCCCTGTATCAGTCGCTCGGTGTATACCTTCCTCTGATTACAACAAACTGTGCCGTTCTCGGTGTAGCATTAACAAACGTACAGAAAACCTACAACTTCGTGGAGAGCGTTGTCAACGGCGTCGGTATCGCAGTTGGTTTTACTATTGCAATCGTGCTTTTGGCAGGTGTGCGTGAGAGAATTGAGTTTAATGACGTGCCATACAACTTCCAGGGATCCCCGATTACGTTAATTACCGCCGGTCTCATGTCAATCGCATTTTTCGGATTTTCCGGATTAATTTAAGGGGGGAAACGAAGGATGAATATAACTGGAATTATTATTGCGGCGGTTATCGTAGGTCTCACCGGTATTATCATCGGTGTGCTCCTCGGAGTTGCCAGCGAGAAATTTAAAGTAGAAGTAGACGAGAAAGAAATCCTTGTCAGGGAAGAACTTCCGGGCAACAACTGCGGCGGCTGCGGCTTCCCGGGCTGCGACGGTCTTGCAAAAGCCATCGCCGAAGGTACGGCCCCAATCAATGCCTGCCCGGTCGGCGGAGCTCCCTGTGCCGAGAAAATCGCAGCCATTATGGGTGTGGAAGCCGGCAGCAGTGAGAAGATGGTAGCCTTTGTAAAATGTAAAGGCACCTGTGACAAGGCAAAATCACAGTATAACTATTACGGTATCAAAGACTGTAAGATGGCAGCCGTTGTTCCGGGTTCCGGCGATAAAGCCTGCACCTACGGATGTATGGGATTCGGTTCCTGTGTAACCGCCTGTCAGTTTGACGCGATCCATGTGATCGACGGTATCGCAGTCGTAGACAAAGAAAAGTGTGTGGCCTGCGGTAAATGTGTGGACGCATGCCCGCAGCATCTTGTTGAACTTGTTCCGTATAAGGCAGAGCACCTTGTACAGTGTAATTCCCACGATAAGGGACCGGCTGTCAAGGCAAAATGTGACAACGGCTGTATCGGTTGTACGCTCTGTATCAAACAGTGCGAGGATGACGCCATCCATATGGACAACAACCTTGCTGTAATCGATTATGAGAAGTGCACCAACTGCGGCAAGTGCGCAGCGAAGTGCCCTGTAAAGATTATTAAATAAGAAAGCGGCCGGTGAAGACGCAGGATGCATTTTCATTGAAGGCCGGAAATAGCGGAAAGCACGCTCTGTGGGGGCGTGCTTTTTGCTGTGCTGATTGAGGAAGGAGAACGCGGCCGGGGAGGGGATGAGTCTTCAGTCCCGGTTTATGGGTTGGCGCGGGCGGGGAATCCGGGAAGAAAAAGTTCCTGCGGGAAACGCTTGCGCTCTAATAGCTGTATGATTGACCGCGGCAAAAGAATGAATTATAATGGAAGACAACCATGATGGAAAGAACCGTGCAACACCCGAAAACCCGATGAGCGGAGGAAGACGAAATGACGGATACGGTAAATGATTATAAGCTTAAGGTGGAGGAGTTTCGCAGACTTGTTTTACTGCCGCTGACGCGCCACCACATTATGCACCTGCCCGACAGCGCCGCAATCAGGGAATTTATTAAAAAGCAACAGAGAGAGCGGACTCAGAAATCTGTTGGACAAAACTACTGCAGTCTGCCGGCGCAAAACGGTGCCGGGATAAGGAGGTTGAACATGGAACACAAACCGGGAGCGGAAAGCTCACAGAAAAATAAGAAACAGAAAGAAACGCTTTTAAAAACAGTCGATGCACTGGGAAAACTCAGGGCGTCCCTCAAGGAGGCAGGTTTCAATCCCAAGGAGCCGGAGCTGAAGACGGCCTGGGAGGTATTTAAAAAATTTAACCATCTCCGTTTTGACTGTTCCGACGACAGCCTGCTCTTTGAGACGGGAGTGTATGATGTAACGGGAGAGGAGCAGTTTTATCTTTCCATGGTAAGACAGTTTACCATAGAGGTGGACGGAGAGTACGATTATATGGAACAGATCCACCTGGATCTCATCTACCCGGCCGACGACAGGCTCGGCAGCCTGAATGAAACGCTCTGGACCTATGACTTTGACGATGATATCCCGGCTTTTATTGCGGCGGTGGAAGAGTCACCGGCGTTTAACATTCCTCTGGAAGAGTATCATGCCCTGGCGTCCGATATTTATCAGGACGAGATATAGAGACTTTATCAGGCTGCCGGACGTGACGTAATGATGAAACCAGGAAAGCCGTAACTTAATATGATATTGGCGGAAAACGCATAAAATAAAGGTATCCGGCCAGACTAAGGGCAAAATATAGCCGGTCTGGCCGGATACCTTTATTGAGTGGCAA
>CATWBR010000264.1 GCA_958349075.1 uncultured Clostridium sp. | reverse complement strand
TTCTACTTTATAATCAATCATCATATTCAATTTATGGATATGTGTCTTTATGTTAGTTACCGGACACTTTGTGTTCAATAACACGCTTTTATAATGCATGAAAGCGCTACACACCGATACAGCGATTCCCCCTTACAGATGGAGGTATGACAATGTCAAAAATCCGTAATTCCGGCACCCTCCTGGTTTTTCTAGGTGCTGTTTTCTGGAGCCTGAATGCTCCGCTTGTGAAATTCCTTACGGCCGATTCACTGCTGATTTGCGGCCTCCGTTCCATTATTGCCGGAATTACCCTGATGCCCTTCATCAGATGGAAACGGTTAAACTGGACTCCGTGGATGGCCGTTTACATCAGCTCCTACTGCGCGCTCTGCATCAGTATTATCATTGCGCTGTCCAAAACATCGGCGGCCATTGCAGTCGGGATGCAGTATACGGCAACTATTTGGCTATTCCTTGCAAACCTTGTGATAACCAGAAAATTTAATAAAAAGGCCTTCTGGCCTGTATGCGTCATTTTTGCCGGCGTTGTCTTTTTCATGTTCTCCGGCACGGACAAGAGCAGCAGCTCCGGCAACACGATTGCTCTGTTGGAAGGTATCTTCTTTGCCTGTATGAGTGTCGGCGCCAAAAAGTCTGCAGGAACCAACCCGATTGGGCTGACCGCCATCGCGAACCTGTTCACCGGGATCTTTGTTTTTGTAGCCTTTCCCTCAACGGCCGGTTACATAGGGACACTGGCGGCAACCGACTGGGCCGTCCTTCTGATTCTCGGAATCATCCAAATCGGAGCCGGCTATGCGTTCTATAACTTGGGAATCCAGATGATTTCCGCACAGAAGGCATCCGTTATCGCCCTGTGGGAGATGATTCTCGGACCGGTCTGGGTAGCTCTTTTCCTGAAAGAGTATCCCTCCCCCATTGTTCTGGCCGGTTTTGTCATCATCCTCGCAGGGATGCTTCTGGACACGAAAATCAATGTGCCGGACGCCGGGGAAACCGTATTGTAACCCTGTCCTTCTTTCATGAACGAAAGAGAATAACTTAAACCTATGTTTAAAATCAACTTAAACCAACTATCAAAATTATCTTACACGGCTCCGGCCTGAAATCTTGCCAACAGGCCGCCGCCGTAAGACGACAAAAGCTGCTCCACAAATTTAATATTGCCAATCTGCAGTGAAACGCCCCGGAACTTAAAACATGAGTTCCGGGGCGATTTATTGAGTGGCAATGAAAAGTCCGCGAAGCGTGCTTTTCGTTGTTAAAGGCGGTAAATCATACATTATCTGCGTCTCTGAATCCACTTCACCGTCTCCACCGCCGGTATGATCAGGAAGGCCAGCAGCAGCGCGGTGATATATTCCATCAGGGAAATGTGTTCGAATCCAAAGGCATCCGCCAGGAACGGCACATAAATAACGACCGTCGTGAGAGCCAGTGAGAATAACATGGCTCCCCACAGCGCCTTATTGTGCCCCTTTAAGCTGAATACGGATTTCCTCTGAGAACGCATATTAAACGAATGGAAAATTTCCGTCATGGACATGGTCAGGAAAGCCATTGTGATTCCGTCGGCGCTGGGCGCAATCTCCCAGACTCCCGCCTCTATCCGGTGGCCGATAAAGTAAGCCGCAAGTGTCAGGATGGAAACCAGGATTCCCTGATAGATTACATCGGTTCCCAGCCCTCCCGAGAAGACGCCGTCTTTCGCTTCCCTCGGCTTCCTCCTCATAATATCCTCTTCCGCCTCTTCCATTCCCAGGGCCAGCGCCGGAAAACAGTCCGTAATCAGGTTAATCCACAGCAGGTGCACCGGTTTCAGGATGACAAAGCCGAGAAGCGTAGCCACGAAGACGCTTACCACCTCGCTCAAATTGGAGGCCAGCAGGAACTGGATTGCCTTACGGATGTTGTCATAAATCCTCCGTCCCTCACTCACCGCCGAAACAATAGTTGCAAAGTTGTCGTCGGCCAGGACCATGTCGGCCACATTCTTCGTCACATCGGTTCCTGTGATGCCCATTCCCACGCCGATATCGGCGTTTTTAATCGATGGTGCGTCATTGACTCCGTCCCCCGTCATCGCGGTAACCATGCCCTTGGCCTGCCAGCCCTGCACAATGCGCACCTTATGCTCCGGCTGGACTCTGGCATAGACAGAGTAATTCTCAATCCTGTTTCGGAACTCCTCCTCATCCATATCGTCCAGTTCGGCTCCGGTCACGGCCTGATCCGCAGATTCTATAATTCCCAGCTCCATTGCGATGGCTGCCGCCGTATCGCGGTGATCGCCGGTAATCATAACCGGCCGGATTCCGGCCTGGCGGCATTCCTGAATCGCCGCCTTTACCTCCGGCCTTACCGGGTCAATCATTCCGGTAAGCCCGACAAATACGAGGCCGCTCTCCAGTGCGCCCGGTGAAATATCCTCCGGTTTTTCTTCTGTTTCCTTCAGCGCTCCGGCCAGCACCCTGAGCGCTCTGTCGGCCATCCTCTTGTTCTCCGACTCAATCCACGTTCTGTCTTTTTCCGTCATCGGACGGACGGCGCCGTTCTCCCATATAAAGGTACAGCGTTTCAGCACCTCATCCGGCGCTCCCTTCGTATATTGGATAAAACCGCCCCCGGCTTTTTTATGGACGGTGGACATCATCTTACGCATGGAATCAAACGGAGCCTCCGCCACTCTCGGAAGCCTGTTTTTCAGCTCATTTTTAGAAATCCCCAGGGATGAGGCGTAATTTACGAGAGCAGCCTCCGTCGGTTCACCGACCGCCTCCGCTCCTTCCCCGGCCTCCGCATCATTACAGAGGGCCATGGTTTCTGCCAGAAGTTCCTTATCATTTCCCGAGAATTCGGTCACCGTCATCTTATTCTGGGTCAGAGTGCCCGTTTTGTCCGAGCAGACCACCTGTGCGCAGCCCAGTGTCTCTACCGCCGTCAGTTTTCTGATGATGGCTTTTTTCTTCGACATGTTGGTGACGCCGATGGCGAGCACAATGGTAACCACGGTTGCAAGGCCTTCCGGGATTGCCGCTACGGCAAGGCTGACCGCCACCATAAAAGTATCAACCAGGACCTTTGCATGGAAATCTCCGGCTCTCACTACACTGAATATAAAGATAAAAACGCAGATTCCCAAAACCAGGATGCTGAGTGTCTTGCTGAGCTGTGTCAGTTTCTTCTGGAGCGGGGTCTGGCTCTCCTTGGCCTTTGCAAGGGCATCGGCAATTTTTCCCATCTCCGTATCCATTCCCGTCGCCGTCACAAGGGCCGTACCTCTGCCGTAAACAACGGTACCTCCCATGTAGACCATATTTTTCCGGTCTCCCAGCGGGATATCCTTTGTCTTCCCTCTCCTGACGCCGTCTGCGGCTCCGGGCACTTCACTCTGCTTTTCCACCGGCACGGATTCACCGGTCAGCGCAGCTTCCTCCACCTTCATGGAAGCGCATTCCAGAATACGGCCGTCGGCCGGAACCGCATCTCCGGCCTCCAGCAGGATTACATCCCCCACAACCAGTTCTTCACTCTTAATGTTTTGTACTTTTTTGTCCCTGTAAACCTTTGAGACGGCGGCCGACATTTTCTGCAGCGCCTCGATGGCCTTCTCCGCCTTGCTCTCCTGGTAAACGCCCAGGACGGCATTGATGACGACCACTGCCAGAATAATAATCACATCGGCGAACGATTCTCCCGCGTAAAAAGCCGTGACCCCCGATACCAGGGCCGCCGCCAGAAGGACAATAATCATCGGATCCTTTAACTGCTTTACAAAACGCGTGAGAAGAGGCTCCTTCTCCGGTTCCGCAAGCTTATTCGGGCCGTTGCGTTCCAGCCGCTCTTTTGCATTGCCGTCCGTAAGGCCCTTAAGGCTGCTTTCCGTTTCCTTCACCGCCGCTTCGGCATGTTCCATGTAATATTTCATCGTTGACATAGGCTCCTACCTTTCTATCTGCATCACACACGCCCGGAAATCCGCATTATGGATATTATGCCATCTTTGCCCCCTGAATATGAGTGTTTTATCAAAAACAGGAAACAAATGCAAAAAAGACTCATATGCAGTAAATAAATACTGCATATGAGTCTCGTCATCTAAGGCAAACCAGGCGTAAACGCCATGCATGTTGACTTGCCGCACAGGCTTTTCATTGCCTGTGTCTGACTACTCCCTCATAATTAAGGAATTTAAGAAATCTTATGCGATCAGTCTAGCAGGAGTTCTCTGAGCTGTCAAGAGAAACGTCCGCTTTTTCGCCGGCAGGATCGTTCTTTACGATTTATTTTCACAGTCCTGCCGCGCCCGGCCGCGCTTTCCGCTCCCGTGAATCAGTTCATAAAACCCTTCAGTTTAATATATGCCTTGATCAGCTCGGCGGTCTCATCAAGCGTCAGTTTCGTCGTATTGATAGGAAGGTCGTAGTTCTTGATGCTGTGCCATTCGCTTCCGGTAAAATACTTATAGTACTCTTTTCTTTCCTTCTCGATCTTTTTAATCCTTCTCTTGGCCTTCTCCTCGTCGATGCAGTCCACTTCCATAACCCTCTGCACCTTTTTCACCTTATCGGCATAAACGAAAATCCGGATCAGGCGCTCCACGTCCTCGTCCTGATCGAGCACATATCCCGCGGCCCGGCCTACAAAAATACACGGCTCGCTCTCCGCCAGTTCCCGGATCACCTCAGACTGGAATTTAAAAAGATTCTCCGGTGAAGTCAGCTTTGCGTTGGGTGAAGGCTTTGAGGAAATATCCAGCTTCCTGCCGCTTCCCAGCCTGTAGAGCAGGTTGTTGCCCGCTTTTTCATCCGCCAGGCGGAAGAACTGCTCTCCCACGGCGCTCTTCTCGGACGCAAGCTTGAGGATATCATCGTCATAAAAATGAATTCCCAGCTCCTCGGCCAGTTTCTTTCCCACGATACGTCCGCCGCTTCCGTACTCTCTCTCAATGGTGATAATCAGATTTTTATTTCCCATAAATCTCCCTCCCTGCATTTGCCCGTTCTTACATCTTTTCGTTGACACAGATGGCGCCATAAGGCCGGATGCTCATCCGGTACGCGTTGCCTTCCCCGATGGCTCCCTCTATATACGCCACGTACTCTTCAATCAGTTCATTTGGCAGCATTACCATAATCACACCGGCAAATCCGCCTCCGTGAATGCGGCACGCTCCCTTTTTCTTTTCGCCGATAAACAGCTCCGTAAGAGCCAGGGCGATGCTGATTCCCTGCTCCTGCACATCAGCCGTTGTGTATACGTTCTGCAGCCATTTCCAGGAAGAATTGCCGGAAGCGGTGATATTCTCTAGAAAAGTTTCAAAATCACCTTCTTTTAATGCCTTCACTTCCGCTTCGACCCTCTTATTCTCCTCGAAGAAATGAAGCGCCCTCATCACGGAACGGTCTCCGGCACAGACACGCACCTTTGCCATCTTACCGATCAATTCCTCCTCCGTGATATCGGCACAGGCTTCTTTTCCAAAATAAGCTGCTACCTTTTTCATCTCCAGAGGTACGGAGGAATAGTCTGCGCTCAGATCCGCATGGCCTTTGCCCGTATTGACAATAACCAGACTGTAATCCTGAGCTCCGAAATCAAAATCAATTTTCTCCACAACCGGTTTCTCCGGATTCTTGAAATCGATAGTGATAAGCCCACCCACCGCGCAGGCCATCTGGTCTAACAGCCCGGATGCCTTGTTCCAGTAGTGGTTCTCCGAATATTTTCCAATGTGGGAATAAGCTACCACATCCATCTTTCCATCATTAAAGAAGGTATTGAGCATCGAGCAGATCAGCATCTCATATGCTGCGGAGGAACTGACTCCGGCCGCGCTTATAACGTTACTTGTTATGTATGCGTCAAAGCCTCCTATCTCATATCCTTTTTCCTTGAATCCCTGAAGAATCCCCTTTGTCAAATCGATGGTCCCCGCCATCTGCGGACTGGGCTTTAAATCCTTCAGACTGATAATAAATTTCTGATTAAACGTCTCGCTCAGAATGCGGACCGTGTCCGTTCCGTTTTTTGCGGCGGCGCCCACACAGTCCAGGTTAATACTTCCGGCAAGCACTTTTCCGTGGTTGTGATCCGTGTGGTTCCCGCTGATTTCGGTCCGGCCGGGAGCGCTGAACAACAGAATATCATTGTCCCCATATGTCTTCTTAAAACCATCGGCCACCTGACGGTAACGTTCCGTATTCTCAGCGGCGCCTGCCCCGCCGTAAAGCTCTGTCATGATTTTCTTCGCTTCCTGCGTGTCAAGCTTCTGAAGAGTGTCCTGTACTGTCATGATTTTTCTCCTTTTCCCCATGTTTTCTTTAAATATAACGATTCAGTACCTTTATCGTTACCTTTGATTACAGTATACCATCCCATTTGTCATGTCTCAATACGATATTCTCTGATTTTTCTATAAAT
>CATWBR010000263.1 GCA_958349075.1 uncultured Clostridium sp. | reverse complement strand
CTATATGGCAGGCATCATTTTGGTAAGCTGTTTTCTTATGAAACTGCTCATTGACTGGTGCGGTTCACAGGTGGAACCGGACGGAGAAAAATAACGGTCCGGGTTTGGAAAAGGAGAAAATTATATGATATTTTTAGGATTCATCATCGCGGGGATTGCCGCATATCTGGTTTATGCGCTCGTACATCCCGAAAAACTTTAAAGCGGAAACATGACAGGAGGATGAAAGAATGTTTCAGATAATCATAACACTGCTTCTATACACGGCGCTCGTGGTTCCGGTTGGAATTTACCTGTATCATGTTGCGACAAAGCAGAGGACGTTTGCAGATCCCGTTTTTGACAGCGTCGACAACCTGGTTTACAGGATCTGCGGGCTTGGCAGGGAAGAGATGAGCTGGAAGGTATATGCGCTCAACCTGCTTATGACAAATGCGGTCATGATAGCGGCCGGCTACCTGATATTAAGGCTCCAGGGAGTCCTGTTCCTGAATCCGAACGGGGCGGACGCGATGGAGGCGACACTGTCTTTCAACACCATCATATCATTTATGACTAATACGAACCTTCAGCATTATTCGGGGGAATCCGGGCTGTCTTATCTGAGCCAGATGGCCGTGATAGTCTTTATGATGTTCACGTCGGCCGCCACGGGGTATGCGGCGTGTATGGCCTTTTGCCGGGGCATGTCCGGAAGGCCGATGGGCAATTTCTATGAGGATATGGTAAGAAACACAACGAGAATTTTAATTCCCCTCTCTTTTATCACAGGAATGATATTAATCTGGCAGGGGACACCGCAGAATTTCCAGTCGAATTTTACGGTGCAGACTCTGGAGGGCAAATGGCAGGATATTGCCACCGGTCCCATCGCGGCGCTTGAGTCAATCAAACATGTGGGGACAAACGGAGGCGGTTTCCTGGGGGCCAATTCATCGACGCCGCTTGAAAATCCGACGATTATCACCAATCTCTGCGAGCTTTACTCCATGATGCTCCTGCCGGGAGCCTGTGTCATTGCCTTTGGAAATATGATTGCGGACAGAAGGAAAAAGGATGGGAAAAAGATTTTCTTCGGCAGACAGGGAAGGACGGTTTTCGCAGCCATGGCAATCATCTTTCTCATCGGGCTTACCGTCTGCTACAGGGCGGAACTGGCCGGGAACCCGGTGCTTGAAAGCGTGGGCCTCAGCCAGAGCCACGGCTCTTATGAGGGAAAAGAGGTGCGGTTCGGCATTGCCCAATCGGCCCTGTTTACCACGACAACGACCTCCTTTACTACCGGTACCGTCAATAATATGCACGACAGCCTGACGCCCCTGGGCGGTCTGGTGCCCCTGTTACATATGATGTTAAACTGTGTGTTCGGAGGCAAGGGGGTCGGCCTGATGAATATGGTAATGTACGTGATATTAGCGGTCTTTATCTGCGGCCTGATGATAGGACGCACGCCGGAATATCTGGGAAAGAAGATCGAGGGAAGGGAAATGAAACTGGTGGCGGTCTGCCTCATTATCCATCCGTTCCTGATTCTCGGTTTCTCGGCCCTGGCCGTATCGACGGCGGGAGGGCTCTCGGGGATTACAAATCCGGGATTTCACGGTCTGTCCCAGGTTCTCTACGAATACAGCTCCTCGGCGGCGAACAACGGTTCCGGGTTTGAGGGACTGTCGGACAATTCCGTCTTCTGGAATGTCACGGCCGGGCTTGCAATGTATTTCGGCCGGTTCCCGGCAATTATCCTGCAGCTTGCGATCGCCGGGAGTATCCTTGCAAAACGCAGGATCAATGAAACGGCAGGGACTCTCAGGACGGATAATGCGGTATTTACAATGATTCTCGTATTCATCGTGTATATATTTGCGGCGCTTACATTCTTCCCGGCGCTTGCACTGGGGCCCATTGCGGAACATCTGACAATATGGTTTCCGGGACACATGTAAGTTATCATAGACAGGAACTAAGATTAGGAGGCAGATTAGATGTCGAACGCAAAAAAGCAGACTACAAAATTCATTACAAAAGATATATTAAAAAGCTCGGTCACGGGGGCGTTTCAAAAGCTCGATCCCAGGTATATGATGAAAAATCCGGTCATGTTTGTGGTGGAAACGGGATTTTTTATAACGCTTTTACTGTGCTTTATGCCGAACCTCTTCGGTGATGCGGCATCCTTTGGAGGCCTATCCGCAGAAACGCTCAGAATATATAACATCATCGTGGCGCTTGTTCTTTTCATCACGGTACTGTTTGCCAATTTTGCGGAATCGGTGGCGGAGGGGCGCGGCAAGGCCCAGGCGGAGACGCTTAAAAAGACAAAAAAGGACACCACAGCCCACCTTATTCTGCCGGACGGTTCCGAAAGGGATGTATCTGCCTCGGAGCTGAAAAGAGGTGACGTGGTGATTGTGAGGATGAACGAGTTAATACCCAATGACGGCGACGTAATAGAGGGAATCGCCTCGGTGGACGAATCGGCGATTACCGGTGAATCGGCCCCCGTCACCCGCGAATCGGGAGGCGATTTTTCTTCCGTAACCGGAGGCACAACCGTGGTTTCGGACTGGCTTAAGATAAGGATTGCCGCGGACCCGGGAGAGTCCTTTCTGGATAAGATGATTGCCCTGGTGGAAGGGGCATCCCGGCAGAAAACGCCGAATGAGATTGCACTCAATACGCTTTTAGTCGGCCTGACGATTATTTTCCTGATTGTCATTGTTACCCTCTATCCTTTCGCCGTCTATTCCGGGGTACATATCCCTGTGGCTACCCTGATTGCACTGACTGTATGCCTGATTCCCACCACGATCGGCGGCCTTTTGTCGGCCATCGGCATTGCCGGCATGGACCGGGTGACGCGTTTTAACGTCATTGCCATGTCGGGCAAGGCGGTGGAGGCCTGCGGAGATGTGGACACGATGATTCTTGATAAGACGGGAACGATTACCTTTGGAAACAGGCTGGCGGCCGATTTCTACCCGGTTTCCGGAGTTTCCAAACAGGAACTGGCGGCTCTTTCCGTGCTGGCCTCCCTGGAGGACGAAACGCCGGAGGGCAAATCTATCGTGGAACTGGGGCGAAAGATGGGAGCAGCGGCGGAAAAAAATGACGGTGAGAAGATGGATTTCATCGGATTTACGGCCCAGACGAAAATGTCGGGCGTGGATTTACAGAATGGTCTGAAGATCAGAAAGGGGGCGGGCGAGTCCATCAGGGAGTTTATAACAGAAAGGGGAGGAGCGGTGCCCGGCGAGTTAGACGCAATCGTGGAGAGCATATCAAAACTTGGAGGCACGCCTCTGACGGTCTGTGCGGGCAATCGGATTTACGGAGTGATTTATTTAAAAGATACGGTAAAGCCGGGGCTGGCGGAGCGTTTTGCCAGACTCAGGGAGATTGGAATCAAGACGATTATGTGCACCGGCGATAACCCGCTGACGGCGGCGACGATTGCAAGGGAAGCCGGAGTGGACGGTTTCATTGCAGAGTGCAGGCCGGAAGACAAGATTGCCGAGATTAAAAAAGAACAGGCCCAGGGTAAAATCGTGGCAATGACGGGAGACGGCACCAATGACGCTCCGGCGCTGGCCCAGGCAGACGTTGGGATTGCGATGAATTCCGGTACTCAGGCGGCAAAAGAGGCCGCCAATATGGTTGACCTGGATTCCGATCCGACCAAGATCCTTGAGGTGGTGGAGATTGGAAAACAGCTCCTGATTACCAGGGGATCGCTTACCACATTTTCGATTGCAAATGATATTGCAAAGTATTTTGCCATTATTCCGGCCATGTTCCAGCTTGTGATTCCCCAGATGAATATGCTGAACATCATGAAGCTTTCAACGCCTTACAGCGCCATCCTATCGGCTCTTATCTTCAATGCCGCCGTCATTCCGGGACTGATTCCCATCGCGATGCGGGGCGTGAAATATAAACCCATGCGATCGGAGAAAATGCTGCTTAAAAACATGGGCATCTATGGAATCGGAGGCGTGGCGGTGCCGTTTATCGGTATAAAACTGATTGATATGGCGGCGGCTCCGCTGCTTGCCATGCTGGGATTATAGCCAGGGAGCTGCAATTTGGAGAGTTGTAATCTGGAAAGCTGCAATCTGGAGAGCTGTAATTCGGAGAGCTGCAATTTGGAGAGTTGTCATTCGGAAAGCCGTAATTTGGGAAGTTTAAATTTAGAAAGGTTCAATCAGGAGGAGACAGACATGAAACTATTTTTTACTTATTTGAGGAAAGCTGTGGTGTGTACAATCGTGCTTGGAGCGCTCTGCACCATTCTTTATCCGGCGGCCCTGACCCTGGCAGGCCAGGCCATGTTTCCGGAACAGGCAAACGGCAGCCTGATTAAGGCCGTCGTTGACGGCGGGGAGCGCACGGTCGGCTCAAAATTTGTGGGGCAGCAGTTCGAGGAACCCAGGTTCTTCCATGGGCGTATCTCATACGTAAACTATAACTGCTACACGGACGAGGAGAAGAAGGACGGCGTCTACGGCGGGCCCGCCTCCGGGGCGTTCAACTATGGAAATTCCAATCCCGACCTAAAAGAGCGGGTGGAGGCGGATCTGGAGGCATTTATGAAGTCCCATCCCGGCGTCGGGCAGGAGGATATCCCCTCCGATCTGCTGACGGCCTCCGGGTCCGGGCTGGATCCCCATATTACGGTTCAGGGGGCGAGGGTGCAGGTGGAGGCGGTTGCCGAAGCCTCGGGTCTTTCGAAGGAAGAACTGTATCAGATTATAGAAAATAATACCGGGAAAAAGGTTCTGGGGATATTTGGGGAAGAGACGGTGAATGTGCTGGGGTGTAATCTGGAGATAGCGCAAAAGATGGAAAAATGAGAACGCCGCCGGGACGGACGGTGAGAGGGGGGATGTGAATTTCCAATTTGTTTATGACCTATTTCTTTTCGATGATATGTTATTGACACGCGGTGCGGCGGGGACTATAATTGTCATCGCGTTCCAATGAGAAAGAAGGTCTTGCTATGACTCGGGATATGACGGAAGGGAATATTACGAAACACCTGTTACTGTATTCGGTGCCGCTTATATTCAGTGATTTGTTACAGCAGCTTTATCACACGGTTGATTCCGTTGTGGTGGGGCAGTTTAAGGGAAAAGAGGCGCTGGCTGCGATTGGGGCGGCCGGGCCGATTATGAATATTCTGATTTTTATGATTGCCGGAATCACGATGGGAGCGTCCATTTTGATGGCGGAGTATTTTGGCGCTAAGGATTATAAGAGGCTCAGGGAAGAATTGTCAACCTCGATTGGCGCCGGGCTGATTCTGACCGTTGTATTAATGGTGCTGTTTTTCGCCGGAAGTGATTTTTTTATACGGCTGACGCGGACGCCTGTGGAAATTTCCGCCCTGGCGGCAAGATATCTGAGAGTGATTTCCGGAGGGCTTATCTTTACGTTTCTTTATAATATCCTGGCGGCGGCCCTGCGGGCGACCGGGGATTCGAAGACCTCTCTCTATGTTTTGGTTTTCAGCACGGTAATTAATATATTCCTGGATGTCTATTTTGTCAGGAACCTTCAGTTAGGAGTTATGGGAGCGGCCTATGCCACCGTGATTTCGGAGGCTGTTTCATCGGTGGTACTGCTTATTTATATTTACAGGAAAGTGCCTGCCCTGTGTTTAAAACCTTCGGAAATACGGATTGATCTGAAGCTTTTGAAATGTACTGTGAATTACAGCTCGGTTTCCGCCCTGCAGCAGACCATGCTTTACCTTGGCCGTTTGCTGGTGCAGTCCGGTGTCAATACCCTGGGGGTGGATGCAATAGCGGCGTTCAATGCGGCTTCCATCATAGACAGCTATGTGCTGGCGCCCGGGAGCAGTTTTGCTTCGTCTGTTACCACTTTTTCGGCACAGAACAAGGGCGGCAGGAAATTTGACCGCATTCCGAAGGCATTTAAGATTACGATGGTGATAGCCGTCACGTATACTGTTTTTGTCACATTTGCCATTCTGTTTGCCGGACGGCCGCTGTTTGAGATTTTCCTGAAACCCAGCGAGATGAATGCTATTGAAATCGGTCTTACCTATCTGCGTCCGATGGCCTGCTTTTACTTTATGGCGGGAGTCACCTACAGTTTTCAGGGATATTTCAGGGGAATAGGAAAATTAAAATTTACGCTCATGGGTACCATGATCCAGATACCGATCCGAATTATACTGACCTACAGCCTTATTTCCAGTATCGGTCTGAAATCGGTTGCCGTAGGTACGACACTGGGATGGACCTGCATGATTCTGTTTGATATTTATGTATATAAAAAGTACGGAAGTTCCTTCGAACCGGTTCAGGAGAAATAAAGAGGGCGAAGGAGCGGCGAAATAGAATAATCTCTCCGGCGGATAAAAGGGTCCCCGGAGGGATTTTTTTGCAGTAGGGAATTGCTGAAATGTCATTTTCGGCGGCCGGATC
>CATWBR010000262.1 GCA_958349075.1 uncultured Clostridium sp. | reverse complement strand
CGGCGGCGTCCTCATCTGCTCAATTAAATCCCCATTGAATAATAAAAACTTAAAAAAACATAATTTGGTGATATTTTCTTCACAGTTCCATCACAAATAGCTGATAGACTAAGCCTTGTAAAGAGATAGATACAGAAAAAAACGATAGAAAAATAGAAAACAGAGAGGAGACATGATTATGTATAATGAAAATGAACATGAAAATCGCCAGGGAAGCGGCCTGGGTCCGGATCACAATCCCGACAATGATTTAAATTATACGGAAGGAGCTTATGCGGACAGTAATTCTTCCAGGAGGCCGGAGAACAGCTACGGAGGTTACCACGATTCCAGATATACAGGAAATGCCGACGGTGGGGACAGAAGAGACGGCGCCGGTCAGGATAAAAAACCGGACAGAAGCTATATTCCGCAGGAACCGAACCGCGGCCACAGAAGAAGCGGCCATATGGTAAAGCGGTTTGCAGGGATTGCAGCCGCGGGAATCCTTTTCGGCTGTGTGGCCGGAGGGACGATGGCGGGCGTGAACATTCTGACCGATCGAATGACACAGGAGACGGTACAGAGCAGCGAGGCGGCTGCACTGTCGACACAGGCAGCAGCGGAACAGCCTACAACAGCGGCGGCAGTGCCTGTGTCCACGGGTAATGATGTGTCGGCGATTGTAGACAAGGCAATGCCGTCTGTAGTGGCTATTAATAATAAGACGATTTATACACAGGAAGACTGGTTTTTCGGCAAACAGTCCTACGAGGTGCCGAGCAGCGGTTCCGGTATTATTGCGGGTCAGAATGATTCGGAGCTTCTGATTGTGACAAACAATCATGTGGTGGAAGGTTCCGAGGAACTCTCAGTCACATTTATCGACAGTGCAACTGTGAAAGCGGCAGTTAAGGGCACGGACTCCGATTCGGATCTGGCGGTTATCGCGGTCAACCTTTCCGATATCCCGGAGGAGACAAGGAGTAAAATCCAGCCGGCCACACTGGGCGATTCCGATACACTGAAACTGGGACAGGGAGTCGTTGCCATCGGCAATGCACTCGGCCAGGGCCAGTCTGTGACGGTTGGTTATGTGAGCGCACTGAATAAAGAAGTGACCATCGGCGGAGTGAGCAGGACTCTTCTCCAGGTGGATGCGGCTATCAACCCAGGCAACAGCGGCGGAGCCCTCCTTAACATGCAGGGCGAGGTGATTGGCATCAATGCCGCCAAATATGCGGATACGGATGTTGAGGGGATCGGTTATGCCATCCCGATATCGTTTGCCAGGGATATCATTGACGATCTGATGACAAAAACGACGAAGATTACCGTGGATGAGGATCAGCAGGGGTACCTGGGAATCCAGCTTCAAAATATCGACAGCAGAATGGCGCAGGCTTATGGAATGCCGGAAGGAATCTATGTGTATAAGATTGTGGAAGGCGGAGCTGCGGCAAATTCAGATTTGCGTGAACGCGATATAATTACAAAATTTGACGGTGAGACGGTCAAGACGGGAGATGATCTTCAGAAGATGCTGACCTACTATAAGGGCGGTTCCAATGTAACCCTTACGGTACAGAGCCTTGAAAATGGAGCCTACGTTGAACGGCAGGTACAGATTACGCTGGGCTTTAAAAAAGACAGCCAGAAACAGGAAGTACAGCAGAATTAAATGCTGCAGCTTACGCCCCACAGGCGGGCAGGGCTTGCAGACAGGAACAATTCAATATACACCGGACCGGCAGTAGAGGAGGGCCGCTGTGCATGGAACAGGCAGAAAGAGGTTTAAACATTTTTGACTGCTCCGGCACAGCGGCTCTCTGTGCGCGCAACAAAAACTTACCAATGACATTTCAGGGTAAATATTGTATACTGGGAAGCAGGGCATATACTTTTACTGCGGTAGATGCCGAAGGATGGAGGAACATTTCATGATGGAAGAAAACAGAGCGAAAAACCTGGCCGCGCTCACTGCGCCGCTGCCGGAGGATATAGAGAAACTGAAGTGGCATGGAGATTTTGACAGAGCGCTGCGTCTGATCGAAGCACGCCTTGAAAAGGATTTACCGGAGATGATGAAGGAAAGGCTCAGGCTGGAACGTGAAATCATCAGCCGGCTCCCCCTCCAGTACCCATATACAACAGTGCAGGCCATAGAGCTTGCGGCGGAAAAGGCCGGGGAGTTTACCGCGGCGGAACTGGAAGCTCTTATCGACGACAATGCCGTTGACTGGCTTTTTATTGAGGGAGAGAGAAGAATTAAGGATGATTTCTTTGACAATCTCGTCAAGACAAGGGCAGACATCAGGGAGCGTGTTTATGATAAGTCACTTTTGGAGGATGGAATACAGGAAGGTATTCTCAGGGATAAAACGATAAAGAAGATGAAAGAAGCGGGAGGCCTTGCCTGCTATTTCCATATCAGAACCACGATAAAACTCAGGGAAGATGTTGTGGAGCAGGGGAAAAAGATAAGGGTTTACCTGCCGATACCGCTTGAATATTCTCAGGTTAAGAATTTCAGGCTTCTTCAAACATCGATGGAACCGCTCTGTATCGCACCGCCGCTCTGGCCTCAGAGAACGGTCTGCTTTGAGGCGGAGGCTGGGAAGGATACCCGTTTTTCCATTGAATATGAATTTGAGAACCATACGTCCTATACCGATTTAGATAAACCAAGTGCCGGAGGCGGGGAGGCAGACGGTGAGAAGCTTCTTCCTGACGGGAGCAGGCTGAAAGAATGGCTGGGGGAACAGCTCCCGCAGCTCCGGTTTACCCCCTTTCTCAGGAGCCTGGCCGGGGAGATCACAGGGGAGGAGACAGACCCGCTTTGCAAAGCGAAACTCATCTATGATTACATTACTTCGCATGTGAAGTATTCCTTTGTCCGCTCTTATTTTACAATAACCAACATTCCGGAATATGCGGCGTCGGGACAAAAAGGAGACTGTGGAATCCAGGCGCTCCTGTTCATTACCTTATGCAGGATTGCCGGCATTCCGGCCAGATGGCAGGCAGGTCTTTACGCCAATCCGCTGGATATCGGCTGCCATGACTGGGCGCAGTTCTATATTGAACCTTACGGCTGGCTTTATGCAGACTGCTCGTTTGGAGGAGGCGCATACCGTGACGGTAAGGAAGAGAGAAGGGAATTCTATTTTGGAAACCTGGATCCGTTCAGAATTCCAATGAATTCAGAGTTTGGATGGCAGTTTACGCCGCCAATGAGATGGCACGGAAGCGATCCGTATGACAATCAGATGGGGGAAGCAGAGTATGAGGACAGGGCACTGGTTTACGGAGAATTTGAGACGCTCCAGGAAATAGTTGAAATCAGGGAACTGTAAAGATAGAGAAACAAAAAGTGTATTTACAGACAGGAGGAAACAGACGTTGGAAGACAGAGAAAAAGATAAATTGGAAGAGAGCATGTCCGTGGAACAGGGTCACGATCCCTCTAAGGCTGCAGAAGACGGCGTGATGCGGGAGACGGCTGCGGATAAGGCAAATCATTCCAACAGTGACGACGACTACGAAAAAATCTGTTATGTGTGCCGCCGGCCCGAGAGCAAGGCGGGTACCATGATTACGATGCCGGGCGGGATGAATTTCTGCCACGACTGCATGCAGAAGGCATTTGATTCCGTAACACAGAGCGGATTTGACTTCAGCAAACTGCAGAATATGCCGTACATGAACATGAACCTCAACGATCTTCCGAACATGGACGGCCTTAATATGGAGATTCCCAAAAAGAATAAGGTGAAGAAGAAAAAAGAGGAAGAAAAGCAGAAAGCGGATTTCAGCATCCGCGATATTCCGGCCCCCCATGTGATTAAATCCCGCCTCGACGAGTACGTGATAGGCCAGGAGAAGGCGAAAAAGGTAATCTCCGTGGCCGTATACAACCACTACAAGCGCGTTCTTCTGCAGAATGGCACACCGAAAGAGGATGGGGAAGAAAAGGATGTCCTGATTGAGAAATCCAATATCCTGATGCTGGGACCTACCGGTAGCGGAAAAACATATCTGGTAAAGACGCTGGCCCGTCTTCTGGATGTGCCGCTCGCTATAGCGGACGCCACGTCACTTACAGAGGCAGGCTATATCGGCGACGATATTGAGAGCGTGGTTTCCAAGCTTCTCTCGGCGGCGGACAACGATGTGGAGAAAGCCGAACACGGCATTATCTTTATTGATGAGATTGACAAGATAGCGAAAAAGAAGAATATTACCAACCGGGATGTCAGCGGAGAATCCGTGCAGCAGGAGCTGTTAAAGCTTCTCGAGGGAAGCCAGGTGGAGGTGCCGGTGGGCTCAAACCAGAAGAATGCCCTCACGCCGATGACGACGGTCGATACGAACAATATCCTGTTCATCTGCGGCGGAGCATTCCCGGATTTGGAAGGGATAATTAAGGAACGCCTGACAAAGTCCACGACAATGGGCTTTATGGGTGAGCTTCGCGACAAGTATGAGTCGGATCCCAACATTCTTTCTAAGGTGACGACAGAAGATCTGCGCGCGTTCGGCATGATCCCTGAGTTTCTCGGCCGTCTTCCTATCGTGGTGACGCTGCAGGCGCTCACCAGGGAGCTGATGGTTCAGGTACTGAAAGAGCCGAAGAATGCAATCCTGAAACAGTACATTAAGCTTCTGGAACTGGATGAGGTAAAGCTGGTATTTGAGGATGAGGCGCTGGAGTGGATTGCAGAGGAAGCGATTAAGAAGGAAACGGGAGCCCGCGCACTCAGAGCGATTATCGAGGAATTTATGCTTGACATCATGTATGAGATACCGAAGGATTCTAATATTGGCTCGGTGGTCATAACAAGAGCCTATCTGGAAAAGAGCGGCGGGCCAATGATTGAAATGCGGGGATAAAAACACTGCCGTCTTACAGTCCGGCTACAGCCTTATCTGCAGGAATGAATTATAGAGATCCAGCATCCCGTACCCCCATTCCCTGTTCGGGTAAATGAAATTAGGATTCCGTCTGGCGCCCCGAATCAACATGGATTTGGCCGAGGTGGTGTTGATTGTGAGATCATTATTACCCGTGATGCCCCATGAAAGAATGTTGGCCGCCGCACCTGCCATATGGGCCGCAGCCACGGAGGTGCCGGTTGCCGTCAGGTTGCCCGGGACGTTTACGTTGACTCCCGGCGCGGCCAGATCGGGTTTAATTGCGCCGCCCCGGGTATAACCTCTGCTGGAATGGATGTAAATGCTGTTGTTGCGGTGGTTATAGGCTGCTGCGGTGATAACTACGGCCGCATTTCCCGGATCCGTGATAATGGTATTGGGATCGGGGCGCAGGAAAAAGGTATTATCCGAGATAAGTCCTGCGGCAGGGAGCCAGATGTGGTATTCCCCCTGGATGACCAGGGCATTGTGAACCCTGATTTTCCAGATGCCCGGTGTAGGCGCATGGAAACGCATCAGGATGAGCTGGCTGCCCGTTGCGCTCTCGGCTGCGCTGTAGCTTAAGTAGATAACTGTGTCTTCCAGAAGAAAGGTGAGCCGGTGTTCTACCGGCGAAGTATTTGGAACCCGGGGAATCTGCTCTCCGGTGGGAGAGATAAAGGAAACGGAATACAGCTCGGATTCCCTGGCCCACAGTTCCATTGTAAAACCGGGCTCATTGGCTCCGACTCTCAGTTCCACCTCCTCAAATTCCTCTTCGGAAGAGATGTGGCCGAGAAAATGATGGCCCAGGCCGGTTTCATTACCTCCGGCCACAATACTGATCTGGCCCACAGTATTGCTGGTATCATTTAGGAAACGCGCCAGAGGGGAGGTTCCGCTGTGACTTCCCGTATTGGTGCCAAGCCCCAGGACCGTGGTAATCGGAAGCTGGTAAGTTCTGGCCATAATCCGCAGGTATTTAATTCCGAGCATGATATCGTTTTCCTGGAAAGCGATTGCCTCCTCGGTAATCATGTAAAAATCCCGGAGATATTTTTTGGCCGGTTTCAGTTTTACGATTGCAAATCTGCATTCGGGGGCTGCTCCGGTAAAATTTTCAGCAGGGACTTCATTACCGCCGGCTATGGCGGCCATGAAGGTGCCGTGACCGTTGGCGTCTACAGAGGGGACGACGGAAAGCGGATTTTCACTTCTTAAGGCTTCATTGATTTGCTCTTCCGTGTATGCGGTTCCGTATCGTATATCTTCTACGATGTCACCTGTCTCAATACCCGGGCCTTCTATTGTCTGATCCCAGATTCCAATAATTCTTGTAGAACCGTCGGAATTTTTGAAAAGCGGATTCTGATAATCAATTCCGGTATCAATAATGCCGATTATTGTTTCACGCCCTTTATACGCAAGCTGCGGCTGATCAAAGGTTTTCAAAATACCGGCGCTTTCCATATTGGTGGAATCCAACAGAGTATAAAGGCTAGGGATGGTGTCATATCCTGTCTTTTCAGTGGATATCGGCTCCACTTCAGAGAGCGGACGGTAGATAATAACGAACTG
>CATWBR010000261.1 GCA_958349075.1 uncultured Clostridium sp. | reverse complement strand
ACTTGGCCGGACCCCGGGTGTTGTCCGTTTTTGTGGGTCTTTGCGGCACCCCTCGGCGCCCCCCCCCCCCCCCGGGACTCCTGTCCCCCGCTACGCCCGCGATCCCGTTGCCTCAGTATCCACTATTTTAATCAGCAAAACAATTCTTTATTTAAACAACCCTTTTTTCTTTGGCTTCTCCCCATCCGGCGTCACTCCGTTCATGGCGTCGTCGAATCGTTTGAGAGCCTCTCTCTGTGCCTCGTTCATTCGCTCCGGAACCTGTACAACTAAGGTTACGAAATGGTCTCCCCTGATATTTCTGTTTCTCAGGGACGGCACGCCTTTTCCTTTTAAACGGACCTTGGTATCTGTCTGGGTACCTGATTTTACTTCGTACTCCACTTCTCCATCCACGGTCTTGATCCGGATTGGGCCGCCTAAGGCTGCTTTTGCAAAGGAAATCGGTACCGTGGAGTAGATGCTTGTATCCTGACGCTTGAAAATCGGATGTGGCGATACGACTACTTCCACAAGCAGATCGCCTCTCTCGCCGCCGTTAATACCCGGCTCACCGTTGCCGCGGTCACGCAGGCTCTGGCCGTTGTCAATACCGGCCGGGATGGTGACCTTGATCTTCTTACGCTTTGTAACAAAGCCGGTGCCGTAACAGTCCGGACATTTCTCTTTGATGATTTTTCCTGTTCCGGCGCAGTCCGGACATGTCTGGACATTCTGGATCTGTCCGAAGAAGGACTGCTGCGTGTACATGATCTTTCCTTTACCGTTACATTTTGCACATGTCTGCGGCTGGGTTCCTGGTTTGGCTCCCGTACCGTGGCATTTGTCGCAGACTTCCTTAAGGTTTAAATCAAGCTCTTTCTCACAGCCGAAGATAGCTTCCTCAAAGGTTATGCGCACGCTGGTACGCACGTTGGCTCCGCGCATCGGGCCGTTGCTGCTGCCGCGGCTGCTTCTTCCGCCGCCGAATAAATCGCCGAAGATATCGCCGAAAATATCGCCCATATCCGCGCCGTTGAAATCAAAACCGCCGAAGCCGCCGGCTCCGCCTGCTCCTCCGTCAAATGCCGCATGGCCAAACTGGTCATACTGTCTTCTCTTCTCCGGATCACTTAATACGCTGTAGGCCTCCGATGCTTCTTTAAATTTGTCTGCCGCCGCCTGATCGCCCGGATTTGCATCGGGATGGTATTGTTTCGCCAGTGCTCTGTATGCTTTCTTAAGGGCTGCGTCATCGGCATCCCTGGACACGCCTAAGACTTCATAGTAATCTCTCTTACTCTCTGCCATGTCAAGTCTTCCTCTCCTAAACACCCGTAAAGGGGCTTGGGCTCTGCCCAATCCCCGCTACGCGTTTTTTTAACAGTTCAGCCTACAGCTTAACTGCAACATACAACGAAAAGCACGCTTCGCGAACTTTTCATTGCCACTCAATGATGCACAGAAACGGTAAAGGTACCGTTTCGCGCCGCACAACTCGGGATTTTCGCAAAAAACATGCAAAAACACTTCGCGGTACGCATCATGGCTGAACTGTTACTGTTTTTTATCATTACTGTCAGCTTATCAGAAATTATATTACACTTCTTTGAAG
This sequence comes from uncultured Clostridium sp., assembly GCA_958349075.1. Taxonomy (GTDB): domain Bacteria; phylum Bacillota; class Clostridia; order Lachnospirales; family Lachnospiraceae; genus Otoolea. Next base: position 4,896 of record CATWBR010000261.1, on the reverse strand, counting down.
TCTCCGTCAACTACATTGTCATCATGCGGTGCGCCTGCGCCCATGTCCGGACCTGCCTGCGGGCCGCCCTGTTCTCCTGCAGCTCCCTGTGCCTGCTCGTAAACCTTTGTAAACAGAGCCTGTGCACTTGCCATCAGTTTCTCTTTGCCTGCTTTAATCTCTTCTACCTGAGCATCCGTCATCTGATCAACCGGGGCTTTGTTGATAGCTTCTTTCAGGGCATTTAAGTCTGCTTCTACGGCTGTTTTGTCGTTTGCGTCGATCTTATCGCCAACCTCTTCCAGTGCTTTCTCTGTCTGGAAAACCATGGAATCGGCGTCGTTTCTGGCATCAATCGCCTCTTTTCTCTTCTTATCCTGTGCCTCATACTCTGCGGCTTCTTTTACCGCTTTGTCGATATCGTTATCAGACATATTGGAACCGGATGTGATTGTAATATGCTGCTCTTTTCCTGTTCCCAGGTCTTTTGCAGATACGTTAACAATGCCGTTGGCATCGATATCAAAGGTAACTTCAATCTGCGGAACGCCTCTTCTTGCAGGAAGAATGCCGTCCAGACGGAAGGTTCCCAGTGTCTTATTGTCCTTTGCAAACTGTCTTTCACCCTGTACTACGTGGATATCTACCGCTGTCTGGTTATCGGCTGCCGTGGAGAAGATCTGGCTCTTCTTTGTAGGAATTGTCGTATTTCTCTCAATCAGTCTTGTAGCAACTCCGCCCATTGTCTCGATGGAGAGGGAAAGTGGAGTTACATCCAGAAGGAGGATATCTCCTGCGCCTGCATCTCCTGCCAGCTTGCCGCCCTGGATAGCCGCACCAATGGCAACACACTCATCCGGGTTTAAGGACTTGCTTGGCTCGTGGCCTGTCAACTGTTTTACTTTCTCCTGTGCGGAAAGCATACGTGTGGAACCGCCTACCAGAAGAACCTTGCCAAGCTCGGACGACGTGATTCCCGCATCCTTTAATGCGTTCTGTACCGGGATAGCTGTTCTTTCAATTAAATCTCTTGTCAGTTCATCGAATTTAGCCCTTGTCAGGTTCATATCAAGATGTTTCGGGCCTTCGCTTGTAGCTGTAATGAACGGAAGGTTAATGTTGGTTGTCGTTGCGGAAGAGAGTTCTTTTTTCGCCTTCTCAGCCGCTTCTTTCAGTCTCTGGAGAGCCATCTTGTCTGCCGACAGGTCTACTCCCTCTGCCTTTTTGAATTCGTCAATCAGCCACTGTGTTACTCTGTTGTCAAAGTCGTCACCGCCCAGGCGTGTGTCACCGTTGGTTGCAAGAACTTCGATAACGCCGTCGCCGATTTCGATGATGGAAACATCGAATGTACCGCCGCCCAGGTCGTATACCATGATCTTCTGCTCTTTTTCGTTGTCAAGGCCGTATGCGAGGGCTGCTGCCGTCGGCTCGTTGATGATACGTTTTACGTCAAGGCCTGCGATCTTACCTGCATCTTTTGTCGCCTGTCTCTGAGCGTCATTGAAGTATGCCGGAACCGTAATAACTGCTTCTGTTACCTTTTCTCCCAGATAAGCCTCTGCGTCTGCTTTCAGCTTCTGAAGAATCATTGCGGAAATTTCCTGCGGTGTGTATTTCTTGTCGTCGATTGATACCCTATAGTCGGTACCTACATGTCTTTTAATTGAAGAGATTGTCTTCTCGGCGTTGGTAACTGCCTGACGTTTTGCAGGCTCACCTACCAGTCTCTCACCTGTCTTTGTGAATGCCACTACGGATGGGGTTGTTCTTACGCCTTCTGTATTGGCGATAACAACCGGTTTACCGCCTTCCATTACTGCAACACAGCTATTTGTTGTACCTAAGTCAATACCGATAATCTTGCTCATAGTTTTTTCCTCCTGAAAATTGTCTTTTAATTTTAATTTACTATTATCCGTTATTTCCCTGTTTCCTGTTTTTTTTACCCAAATTACTTTTTAACTTTACTGCTTTTCTAGTTCGCTACTTTTACCATGCTGTGTCTTACCACACTTTCGCGGTAGAGATATCCCTTCTGGAATTCCTCGGTGACTTCATTCTCCCCGTAATTCTCATCGTCCACATGCATTACGGCATTGTGGAAATTCGGATCAAATGGCTGGCCTACGGCCTCGATTGGTTTTACGCCTGCCTCTTCCAGTGTTTTTAAAAACTGCTTATATATCATATCCATTCCCTCGGCGAATGCTGTCTTCGTCTCTGCCTCAGGTATGGCTGCAAGCCCTCTCTCAAAATTGTCTATAACCGGGAGGATTCGTTCCACAATATCCTTTGCCCCGATTTCGTACATGGCCGCTTTCTCTTTCTCCGTTCTCTTACGGAAATTATCAAACTCCGCCATCGTACGTTTCAGACGGTCGGTCAGATCCTCGATCTGCTCATCCTTCTTGTCTTTCTTTTTGGAGAAAAATCCTTTCTTCTCCGTATTCTTTTCTTTGGCACTCTCTTCCGCCTCTGCCGTCTCACATTCTTCCTGTGCACCGGCGCTCTGGGCTTCCACCGTCTCCCTGCCGTTTCCGTCGGCCGCTTTTACTTCTGTTTCTTCCGCGGCTTCATTCTTTTCTATATCTTTCATCTCTTCGCTCACTTTGCAACTCACCTTTCTTCATTTTTAAAAGTATCTTCCAACTGGTTCATCAGCGATCGAAGGGTAGATACCACTTTTTCGTAGTCCATCCGTTTCGGCCCGATGATGCCGATTGTTCCGCGGAGTCCGTCTCCCAGAACGTAATTGGCCGTTACAACGCTGCAGTCCTGCATGGACTGGACCGGGGTCTCATTGCCGATATACACCTGAATGTCGTGCTTCCCGCTGTCGTCCTCCGAATCCGTAAAAAGGTTTTTCAGAAGTTCCTTCTGTTCCAGCGTGCTGATTAACTGGCTGGCCTTCTGGCCGTCGCTCAGTTCCGGGTACTTGAAAATATTCGTCGTTCCCTCCGTGTATATCTGAAGATCTTCCTCGTTGGCCCTGATTGCCTCGGCAACCTCATTCAACACGAGGTCCACCACCTGGCGTCTGTTTCCGGCCTGTTCTTTCATCTTGCTGATGACATCGAGATTAATCTGCTCGATGGTCAGCCCGTTAATGCTGTTGTTCAGCAAAATATTCAGATTCAGAATATCGTCGTCATTCAGTTCAGCGTCCAGGCTGACAATGGAGTTCTTGATGATGTTGCCCTCCAGAACCGTCACTATCAGGAGTTTTCCTGCTTCCACCCTGGAAAGCTGTATAAATTTAAGTTTTGTATGATGATACTGGGGACCGCTTATCAGCGTCGCGTAGTTCGTATTCACGGCCAGAAGCTTTGCAAGCTGTTTCAGCAGAAGCTCCACTCTGTCTACACGCTGAAGAACCAGTTCCTGCATCTCAGTGACTTCATTTTCCTTCTCCTTCATCAACTGGTCTACGTAGAACCTGTAGCCCTTGTCTGAAGGTATCCTGCCCGCCGAAGTGTGGGGCTGGACAATAAATCCCAGTTCTTCCAGATCCGACATTTCATTTCTTATGGTCGCCGAGCTTAACTGCAGGTCGGAATATTTGGAAATCGTCCTGGAACCTACCGGCTCCCCCGTTTCCAGATAGGTCTGGATTATTGCTTTCAATATCTTAACCTTTCTCTCATCCAGTTCCATCTGCATACATCCTTTCTCAGCTTCCATCTTCCCGGAAGGAAGTCTGGATTTTCATTTATTAGCACTCAACCTGCGAGAGTGCTAACATCTACAATTGATACTATATTACTTCACCCTCTTTTTGTCAACCCGTTTTTCTAAATTTTTAGAATTTTTTACGGCGGCCGGAATTGCGGCTCAAAGGATTTACAACAGATAGTTCCATCCCGTAATCCTACGCTTTTACGCCGTTTTATCAAGTCCTTTACGGCCCCGGAAAGCTGTTTATCTTGACTTTTAATAATTTTGTAATATAATGATAATACATCATAATATTTGTGAAAAACAAAATACAAACCGGATTGCGAGGAAAATCATGATAACAAGATTACGCCATGGATTTGCCGTAGCAGCTTTGTCCATCGTCTGTATGCTTATGGGTGTGTTTACATCTTTCGCCGCCAATTCAAACGGCGAGCTGGATCCGATTAACGGTTCCGTCATAAGCGGATGGGCAGTTGATACCGATAATCCTGACAAAAGTGCATCAGTGGTTCTCTATGTTTACACAGACGGAACGACCGAGGCGAAGGAACTTGCCAGAGTGACAGCAGACCAATACCGTAGTGATTTAAAAAATAGCCTGGGGAACGGCAATCACGCATTTTCTTACACTGTGAATTGGGACAGCCTGGAGGGAACATCCTTTATTATAGAAGGATACGTTGAAACTGCTTCAGGAAAGAACAGAATATATGGTTCTCCCCAGTACAGTAAGAAAGAGGCGGTAAAGGCCGATGTGAAATCAACATCCAACGGCCCGGCAGGAGATAACGGTGCTCCGGCTCCGGCTTCATCTGCAAAGGGAACGAAAGGAGCTTACCTTGGTAAATTCCAGACAACTGCTTACTGCAATTGTTCCCAGTGCTGCTCAGGAGGCCACAAGCTGACCTATTCGGGAACCGTCCCGACGGCAAACCATACTATTTCGGCAGACATCAACCGTTATCCTATCGGCACAAAGCTGATGATTGGAGATACCATCTACACGGTGGAGGACATTGGAACCAACGTAGTTGACAGTAAACTCGACATTTTCTTTGAAACACACCAGCAGGCTCTGGACTACGGACTGAAGACCGTAGACGTGTACGCAGTGGACTAAGGAACTTCAATACAACTGAATAAACACCGTAATACATAACTGATTTTTATCTGGCATAAATAAAGAAGCGCTGCGACAAATTACATTGTCGCGGCGCTTCTTTATTTATGTTATAG
>CATWBR010000260.1 GCA_958349075.1 uncultured Clostridium sp. | reverse complement strand
ATGTAATGAAGGCGGAGAGGGAAGACACAAGGATAGGGATATCCGTAAGTAAAAAGGTCGGGAACAGCGTTGTACGCCATCATGTTACAAGACTCGTGAGAGAGAGCTACAGACTCAACAAAAACAAAGTTAAGACAGGGTTAGACATCGTCGTTGTAGCGAGAGCTGCAGCAAAAGATTCAGATTTCAAAAAAATCGAAAGTGCATATACGCACTTGTGCGGACTTCATAACATATTAGAGAATCGAAGTGAGAATATTGATTAAAAAGATCTTTATAAAGATGATTCGGGGGTATCAGAAATATATTTCCCCGCTAACAGGACCTCACTGCAAGTACACGCCTACCTGCTCTCAATACGCCATTGAGGCAGTTCAGAAGTACGGCGCGTTTAAAGGTTTAATTTTGGCCTGCAAAAGGATACTGAGATGTCATCCATTTGCAGAAGGCGGTTATGATCCAGTTCCGTAGAGGATGAGGAGGTAATTCATTGGAATTTATAGTAGCTACTAAGGCGGGGTCCATCATGGGGCCGATTATCAGCCTGTTTGGGTACATCATGGACTTTCTTTTTCGGACTTCCATGGCAAAGCAGCAGGTGGAGATGCAGGCCATTTATGAGAAATATGGTTCCAGTCCGACCGCGGGCTGTCTTCCCATGTTAATCCAGTTTCCAATCATCATTGCATTATACCGTGTTATCTATAATATACCGGCATACGTACCGTCGGTAAGGGTATTCTTTGATAACGTAGTGGAACCGCTGCAGAAACAGCCTGATTTTATTAACAAGATCGCAGAAATCGCCAATAGCTATGGTTTAGCAATTGACAAAGTAGATTATACGAATGCAGATAAGGTTGTAGATTTATTATATAAATTCACACCTGCCAACTGGCAGCATCTTGGAGAATTATTCCCTCAGATTTCAACCGTAATTGCCGACAATGCAGGCAAAATTGAACAGATGAACTCTTTTCTGGGAATTAACCTGGCAACACAGCCGTTTACGGGATTTACCAATATAACAATTGCATGGCTTATCCCAATTCTGGCAGGTCTTACACAGTGGTTCTCCACAAAACTTATGAACACCAACCAGCAGATGGATCCTGATGCGCCTGGTGCACAGACAATGAATACGATGATGATGACAATGCCTTTAGTATCCGTATTCTTCTGTTTCACATTCCCGGCCGCGATTGGTATCTACTGGGTAGTACAGGGTGCGTTCCAGATTGTACAGCAGTTAGCAGTTAACTCTTACATGAACAAAGTGGATATGGACGAGCTCATTAAGAAGAATGTTGAGAAGATGAATAAGAAGCGCGCCAAAAAGGGACTTCCTCCGGCAAAGGTGAACCAGAATGCCAGCGTTAATCTTAAGAATATCCAGGCTCAGACAGAAAGAGATGAAGCAATCAGACAGGAAAAAATGTCAAAGACCGATAAAATGGTGAAGGAGTCAACGGAGTATTACAATTCCGATCCGAAACCCGGAAGCCTTGCATCCAAGGCAAAAATGGTGCAGAAGTATAACGAGAAGCACAACAAGTAGGAGGGGTGCCGTATGGATATGATAACAGTTACCGCAAAAACAGTAGATGAAGCAGTGACAAAAGCACTGATTGAACTTGAAACAACCAGCGATAAGTTAACATATGAGGTAGTTGAAAAGGGAAGTGCAGGGTTCCTCGGCATCGGTTCCAAACCGGCCATTATCCGTGCAAAGAAGAAGGAAACACTTCAGGATAAAGCGATAGAATTTCTCGAGCAGGTATTTGACGCAATGAATATGGCGGTTGATATCAGCGTAGAGTACAATGAGACGGAAAAAGAGATGAATGTTAATCTGAAGGGTGAGGATATGGGCATCCTGATCGGAAAAAGAGGACAGACGCTCGATTCGTTACAGTATCTTGTAAGCCTTGTTGTAAATAAATCAACCGGTGATTATATCCGTGTAAAGCTTGATACGGAGAATTACCGTGAGAGAAGAAAAGAAACTCTGGAGACTCTTGCAAAGAATATTGCCTATAAAGTAAAGAGGACAAAACGCTCCGTATCCCTGGAGCCGATGAATCCTTATGAGAGACGTATTATCCATGCTGCTCTTCAGAATGACAAATATGTTGTGACGAGAAGCGATGGGGAAGAACCGTTCAGACATGTTATTATTTCTTTAAAGAGAGAGAACAGAAGAGATAGAAATGACAGATATGACAGAAGTGACAGAGCTGAAAGATCAGAAAGAACTGACAGGATTGAAAAGTAAGTTATAAGCTGTGATATAAAAAATGTTCAAATAGATGTCTTTTTACAAAAAAGCCCCTGTTTGAACATTTTTTTAAATCGCAATTTAGTGAAAATAGTAAGAGCAGATTAATGTCGGAATGCAGCTTATGTTAACCAGTAAAGATTGAGGAATGAAAAATATGATGACTTCAGATACAATAGCCGCCATTGCGACGGCGCTTACAAATTCGGGAATTGGTATCATAAGAGTCAGCGGAAATGAAGCATTTGATATTGCAGATAAAATATTCCGCCCTAAAAATAAAAAGAAGAAGTTAAAAGAGGAAAAAACATACACCGTCCACTATGGCCATATCTGCGACGGTGATGAGATAATAGATGAGGTTCTTGCAGTTGTAATGAGAGGACCGCACAGCTACACGGCCGAAGATACGGTGGAGATAGACTGTCACGGCGGTGTTCTTGTGATGAAAAAAATATTGGAGACAGTAATCAAATACGGCGCCAGGATGGCTGAGCCGGGAGAGTTTACCAAACGCGCATTTTTGAATGGCAGAATTGATCTTGCCCAGGCTGAAGCGGTCATTGACGTCATTAATTCCAAAAATAATTATGCCCTGAAAAGTTCCGTCAGCCAGCTCAGCGGATCGATGTCGAAGAAAGTGAAGGAGCTTCGAGAAAAACTTCTCTATGAGATTGCCTTTATTGAGTCGGCGCTTGATGATCCGGAACATATTTCACTGGAGGGATATCCGGAGAAATTGAAAAAGACGGCTGTAATCCTGGAAGGAGAACTTGATAAAGCGCTTTCTTCATTTGACAGCGGCAGAGTTTTGTCCGAGGGAATCAGAACCGTAATTCTGGGAAAGCCAAATGCCGGTAAATCCTCTCTGATGAACGTGTTGGTAGGGGAGGAGAGAGCGATCGTGACGGATGTCGCGGGAACAACCAGGGATACCCTGGAAGAAAATATCCGCCTGCATGGAATCAGCCTGAATATCGTGGATACTGCGGGAATCCGTGAGACAGAGGACGTGGTGGAGAAAATTGGTGTGGACAAGGCCAGGGCCAATGCGGATGATGCAGACCTGATTATCTATGTTGTGGACGGCTCATGTCCTCTGGATGAAAATGATTATCAGATTATGGAGCTGATTAAAGGGCGCAAATCGATTGTCCTTTTAAATAAAACGGATCTCGATACGGTTCTTACACCGGAAGAGGTTGAAAAAAGGACCGGCAGTGAGGTAATTGCCGTGTCGGCTAAGGAGCAGCGGGGAATCGATCTGCTGGAGCAGAAGGTAAAGGATTTGTTTTTAAAGGGTGAGATTGATTTTAATGATGAGATCATGATCACGAATGTGAGACATAAAACAGCTATGAGTGAGGCGCTGAAGAGCCTTAAACTGGTAGAACAGAGCATAGAGGATCAGATGCCGGAAGACTTCTATTCCATTGATTTGATGAATGCCTATGAACAGCTTGGGACGATTGTAGGAGAGTCGCTGGAAGATGATCTGGTAAATGAGATCTTCAGTAAATTCTGTATGGGAAAATAAGTGAATATGAACAGAAAAGTAAGATCGGTAAGTGGTAATAAGTGAATTTGATCGGAAAAGTAAGAGCGGAAAGTGAAAATAAGTGAATTTTATCGGAAAAGTAAATCCGGTAAGTGATATAATGGTTAAATGTAGTTGATAAGATGCAGACAGTACCAGTTTATTGTTTTAAGTCCTGCAGATTTTTAGTGGGTATGTGGACAATAGTATTAAGAGGTTGTTTTATATAGAAAAGAGGAAGTCAGATGCCGTGTTTAACAGAAAATTATGATATTGTGGTAGTAGGCGCCGGACATGCAGGATGTGAGGCCGCCCTTGCCGCATCAAGACTTGGATTTGAGACAATTGTATTTACCGTAAGCGTGGACAGTATCGCCCTGATGCCATGCAACCCGAATATAGGAGGAAGTTCCAAAGGTCATCTTGTCAGAGAACTGGATGCCATGGGCGGAGAGATGGGAAAGACGATTGACGAGACCTTCATCCAGTCAAAAATGCTCAACCAGTCAAAAGGACCGGCAGTGCATTCCCTGCGTGCCCAGGCGGATAAACAGGCATATACAAGACGGATGAGAAATACGTTGGAAAACACGGATCATCTGACAGTCAGACAGGGAGAGGTATGTGAAATCCTGGCTGAAGGCGGTAAAATCCAGGGTGTTAAAACATTCTCAGGCGCAACCTATTACTGTAAGGCTGTGATACTGGCCACGGGTACATATCTCAGGGCCAGATGTATCTATGGGGATGTGAGCAATCCGACAGGGCCGAACGGACTTCAGGCGGCCAATCATCTGACAGATTCCCTGAAGAGCCTGGGAATTGAAATGTACCGTTTTAAAACGGGTACACCGGCCAGGGTAGATAAGAGAAGTATCGATTTCACGAAGATGGAGGAGCAGTTTGGGGATGAGAGAGTAGTGCCCTTTTCCTTTTCCACTGATCCGGAGTCCGTTCAGAAAGAACAAGTCTCCTGCTGGCTCACTTATACAAATGACAGCACGCATGAGATTATAAGGGCAAATCTTGATCGATCCCCACTTTTTTCCGGAGCCATTGAGGGTACAGGACCGAGATACTGTCCGTCAATTGAGGACAAAGTGGTGAAATTCCCTGATAAGAACCGGCATCAGGTATTTGTGGAACCGGAAGGTCTTTATACAAACGAAATGTATCTTGCAGGAATGTCAAGTTCTTTGCCGGAAGATGTCCAGTTTGCCATGTACCGGACCGTATCCGGACTCGAAAATGTCAAAATTGTGCGAAATGCGTATGCTATTGAGTATGATTGTATTAATTCAAGGCAGTTAAAGGCTTCACTTGAGTTTAAAACGATAGAAGGACTGTTCAGCGGAGGTCAGTTTAATGGCAGCTCCGGTTATGAGGAGGCGGCTGTTCAAGGGTTTATGGCAGGTGTTAATGCGGCCAGAAAGATTCAGGGAAAGGAACCGATTGTTCTTGATCGATCCCAGGCCTATATCGGGGTTCTGATCGATGACCTGGTAACAAAAGAGAGTCATGAACCTTACCGCATGATGACCTCCCGGGCCGAATACCGCCTGCTTTTAAGACAGGATAACGCAGATCTGCGGCTCCGGGCAATCGGCCATGAAATCGGCCTTGTAAGCGATGAGCAGTATGAGCGCGTCCTTTGGAAGGAAAAGGCCATAGAGGAAGAAGTAAAAAGGCTTGAGAAGAAAAATATTGGAGCCACGAAAGAGGTTCAGGCATTTTTGGAAAAGAATGGAAGCACACTGCTTAAGACGGGTACCACGCTTGCAGAGTTGGTGCGCAGACCGGAACTTGACTATGTTATGTTAACTGAATTGGATCCGGACAGGCCTAATCTTCCGGAAGATGTAGTTCAGCAGATTAATATTAATATTAAGTACGACGGATATATTCGCCGCCAGAGACAGCAGGTAACGCAGTTTAAGAAGATGGAGGGCAAAAAGCTGGATGAGAACTTTGATTATTCAGAAGTTAAGAGCCTGAGAAGAGAGGCGGTCCAGAAGCTGAATCTTTACAAACCGGCCAATATCGGCCAGGCATCCAGAATATCAGGGGTTTCACCTGCCGATATCTCGGTGCTGATGGTATACCTGGAGCAGATGAGATATCAGAGAGATAAATAGGTTACTGCAAAGCGGTAAAAAGAAGGAAGCACGTGAGGATATGATATGAAAGATAAATTTGCTGCTCAGTTGAAAGAGGAAGTAATGCAGATGGGGATCGCGCTGAACGATCGTCAGATTGATCAGTTTTATGATTACTACGAACTGTTAATTCACTGGAATTCCATGGTGAATTTGACGGCTATTACACAACTGGAAGAGGTAGTGACAAAACACTTTGTGGATAGTCTTTCTCTGAAAAAAATAATTGTGGATATTGATCAGAAACCGTTCAAGCTGATTGATGTAGGAACGGGAGCCGGATTCCCTGGAATCCCACTAAAAATTGTATTTCCCGAGCTGCAGGTAACACTCCTGGATTCACTTAATAAAAGAGTGAAATTTCTTAATGAAGTGATAGAGAATCTGCAATTGGAAGGAATTACTGCCGTACATGGCAGAGCAGAAGACATGGGGCGTGATAATGTTTCACGTGAAACATATGACCTCTGTGTGTCGAGAGCGGTAGCAAATTTGGCGACATTGTCGGAGTATTGCATGCCG
>CATWBR010000259.1 GCA_958349075.1 uncultured Clostridium sp. | reverse complement strand
AATATTTAGTGAGTGATTGCATATGGAAATCAGGACCGGAAAAGCAGTATTAAATAAAAGTGCAATAGGGAAGGTCTGGCTGTACAGGAAAAACAGGCCGGATATAGAAAAAAGGATTGTCGGTGATGCCGCGCAGGAATTGGCGCGGTTTGAGAAGGCACAGAAAAGGGCTGCTGATGATCTGAACAGTCTGTATGAAAAGGCTCTAAAAGAAATTGGAGAGGAGGAGGCCGCTATTTTTGAGGCGCACCTCATGATGATGGAAGATGACGATTTTGCCGGAGAGATAAAAAACTTAATCACTGCTGAAGGCGTAAATGCGGAATATGCGGTATCACAGGTTTCCTGTCTGCTGCAGCGCGAATTTGAAGGTATGGAGGGGGACTATATGAGGGCAAGGGCCCTTGATATTGCCGACATATCGGAGCGCCTTATATCGGCGTTAGGTGAGAGGGATTGGGAAATAGACTTTCCGGAAGATCAGAGAATTGTAATTTCAGAAGATCTTGCCCCCAGTGAAACACTTCGGATGGATAAGAACAGAATCCTGGGCTTTATTATAAAAAATGGTTCCCTGAATTCCCATACGGCAATCCTCGCAAGGACAATGGGGATCCCGGCACTGATGGGAGTAGAAATCTCAGAGGAGTGGAATGGACGCCTGGCGGCCATTGACGGTGAAAAAGGTTTGGTCTGCATTGATCCGGACCCGGAGCAGACGGCCGCAATACGGCGGCAGATTGGCCGTGAGGAGGAAGGGGAACTCCTTCTGAATGAGTTCAGGGGGAAGGAGACAGTCACACGGGACGGGAAAACAATAAGACTGTATACCAATATTGCCGGAGAAGGCGACCTGGATTCCGCCTGTAAAAGCGATGCCGGGGGAATCGGTCTTTTCCGCAGCGAGTTCCTCTATTTGCAGAACAGTGATTATCCGACGGAGGAGGAACAGTTCCGCACCTATAAAAATGTATTGGAGAAGATGGGGAACCGGGAGGTAATTATCCGGACAATGGATATAGGGGCTGATAAAAGGATTCCTTATTTTGGGCTGCCGGAGGAAGAAAATCCGGCGCTGGGGTTCCGCGGCATACGTATCTGCCTGGAGCGCAGGGAGATTTTCAAAACGCAGATGAGGGCCCTGCTGCGGGCGGGGCTGTATGGCTCACTTTCAGTAATGTACCCGATGATAACCTCTGTGCGGGAAGTCCATGAAGTCAGGGGGATCGTAGAGGCGGCTAAAAAAGAGCTTTCACAGGAGAACATGGGGTTCGGCACAATCAGGCATGGAATTATGATAGAAACACCGGCCGCCGTGATGATAAGCGGTGAACTGGCCCGGGAGGTTGATTTTTTCAGCATCGGAACAAACGATCTGACACAGTATACGCTTGCCATTGATCGGCAGAACGACAAACTTGACCGGTTTTATGATCCGTACCATCCTGCTGTTTTTAGAATGATAAAGATAGTGTGTGAAAATGCACATAAAAATGGGATCTGGGCGGGAATCTGCGGTGAGCTGGCCGCCGATCCCGAGGCGACGGAGCAACTGATAGCAGCGGGAATTGATGAACTTTCGGTGGCACCGTCCGCGGTGCTGGCGATCAGAAAAAAGATCGCATCCGTTTCTTCGGCAGGGAGAGACGCTTTTAATTAAGGACAGAGGAGGAAATTTCAACCACCTAATAATACTCGACTTATGTTTCATAATGTGGTAAAGTTATATAGTGCGACTTGATACCGAATGAATGATTGGAATGTTTAGTTATGGGACAGTATATTGTATTAGACTTGGAATGGAATCAGAGTCCTCTTGGGAAAGACGGCTCGATGGACCGGCTGCCGTTTGAGATTATAGAGATAGGCGCGGTCAAGCTGAATACGAGCCTGCAGATCATATCGGAATTTCACCGCCTGATCCGCCCCAGAGTATATCGGCAGATGCACTTTAAGATATCCGAAGTGACCCATATGTCCATGGAAGAACTAAACATGGAGGGCGAAGAGTTCGGAAAAGCCATGGAAGAATTTCTGGCCTGGTGCGGGGATGATTATAAATTCTGCACATGGGGTACCATGGATCTGACGGAACTTCAGAGAAACATGATGTACCACGGGCTGGACATACCTTTTAAGATGCCGCTTCTTTATTATGATCTCCAGAAGATCTACGGTCTTATCAAGGGGGATAAACGAAAAGATTCCCTCGATACGGTTGTGGAGGAACTGGGTATCGCGGAGGACAGGCCGTTTCACAGGGCGCTGGATGATGCGTACTACACGGGCCGCATTATGGCTGAGATGGATTTTTACAGCATGGTGGAATACGTTTCCGTAGATTATTACAGACTGCCGGAGACGGAAGAGGAAGAGATTTATCTGGAATTTCCCGGATACGCAAAGTTTGTATCCAGGACTTACGATACAAAAGAGAAGGTGCTGGAAGAGCGAAGAGTAACGGACATGGTCTGTTATAAATGCCACCGCACCCTCAGAAAAAAAATAAGGTGGTTTTCTTCAAACCAGAAGTTCTATTTCTGCCTTTCATATTGTCCGGAGCACGGATATATGAAGGGGAAAATCCGCATGAAGAAGTCGGAGGACGGCAGCGTCTATGCAGTTAAGACGACAAAGCTGACCGGCGAGGAGGGGGCAGCCCTCATCATGAAGAAGAAGGAAGAGGCGAAGAAAAAACGCACGGAGAGAAACAAAGCAAAACGTGCGTGTAAACACTATACGGATGATGAATGGCAGCAGTGATGCCGGTTTAGATGAAAAGAGAAACACACAGGCGGGAATGTATCGGGATGATATATTTCCGCCCTTTTTGATTGGCAATGAAAAGCCCTCGGGCCGGGCTCTCACTGCGGCGGAGAGGAATTATGCCGCTGAATCGATTTTTATATTCCTCTTGCCATGCCTGTCCACAACGGATAAAATGGAAACAGATGATAAAGCGCGTGAAAGGGCTGAGAAGATGACGAGAAAAATTACGATGGCAGACATAGCCGGGATGGCAGGCGTGACAAAAAGTACGGTGTCCCGGTATTTTAACGGCGGCTATGTCAAGCAGGAGACCAGGGAACGGATCCAGGAGATAATTAAAGAATATAATTACGAGCCTAATACGTTTGCCAGATTGAATGCCAGGGAAAGCAATGTGATCGGCGTGGTGGTACCCACTCTGAATTCCAAGGTGACGAGCCGTGTTATCACAAGTATTGACCGATATTTAAGAAACCAGGGATATGAGACACTGATTAAGAGCTCGGATCATGACAGTGAACTTGAACTTAAGAATATTCAGAGACTGATCAGTCTGAATGTGGACGGTATCCTGTTCAGCGCAATCACCCTCACCAAAGCGCACAGGGAACTGTTGGCCGGCTGCGGGATTCCGGTTGTAGTTCTCGCGCAGGAATGGGAAGAGGGAATTGCCGTTGTAGATGACGATTACAGCGCAGGCCGCCGGATGGGGGAGTATATCGGGAAAAATCATCCGCGGCGGGTGGCTTATATTGGCGTGGGCGAATCGGATGCGGCCGTGGGGATTCAGAGAAAGAAAGGGGTGCTCGACGGGCTGGAGTCCTGCGGCGTGGCCGAACCACTGGTTATGACGGGAGATTACAGCTATGAGAGCGGCCAGGCGTCAATGAGAGAGATTCTGAATGCCGGTCCGGTGGATGCGGTTATCTGTGCAACGGACCGGCTGGCTTACGGTGCATACCGCATTTTGCAGCAGGCAGGCCTGCGGATTCCCGATGACGTGTCGGTAACCGGCTTTGGCGGCTATGATGAGAGCGAGCTTCTAAGTCCGGAACTGACCACGCTTAAATTCGATTCCTACGCGATGGGATATCTGGGCGCGGAGACGCTTTTAAAAATCATAAAAGGGGAACCGGTTCCAAAGAAACAGGTCGTGGGTTATGAGTTTATAGATGGGAACAGCGTGAGAACGGCTGAAAAATGAGGCGCTGATGGCAGGACGGCAAACAGGAGAGGATGTAAAGTATTCTGAGGAGGGGAATCTTCAGAATACTTTTTTGTTTTATAAGGAAAGTTTGTTCTATGAAACAAAAAACGCACCGTGAGGATCGCACTGCGGCGGCTTTGGTGACTAAAATTGTATAAACTGCACAAAAATAAGAGAGAAAATTCTACACCTACATGTGGTATCGGTTCCACAAACCATATTGACTTTCGGGCTGGAATGATATAATATTTAAATATGGAACCGATACCACAAAATGTTGCAAAGAAGGGGTTATAGCTATGAATTATGAGAAGATTGCCAGTGAAGTAATCCGTTATGTAGGCGGAAAGGGGAATATCAAATCGGTGGCGCACTGTGCGACCAGGCTGCGTTTTCAGCTGCGGGATAATGAACTGAGGGACGAGGAGGCCCTGGGCGGTGTCGAGGGCGTCAAAGGAGTTTTTCTGACCCAGTCACAATTCCAGATTATTTTCGGTTCAGGCACCGTTAATCTGGTCTGTCAGGAAGTCCAGAAACAGTTGGGAACCATAAACGAGACAGGGGACGAGAGGGACGAGAGGGATGAGACGGAAGAGAAAAAGGGGAATCCGATTCAGCGCTTTGTAAAGATGCTCAGTGATATTTTTGTTCCGATTATCCCGGCCATTGTAGCCGGCGGCCTTTTGATGGGACTCAATAACCTGTTGACCTCCGGGCTGTTCCACGGACAGTCGGTGATTGAGATGTATCCACAGTGGCAGGGACTTGCAACGGCGATTAATACGTTTGCCAGCGCCCCGTTTACCTTTCTGCCCGTCCTGATAGGATTCAGTGCGACAAAGAAATTCGGCGGCAATCCGTTCCTGGGAGCGGCCATGGGTATGATTATGGTACATCCGGATTTGATGAACGCCTACCAGATAGGAGTGGGAACCGCGCCGGTCTGGAACATATTCGGACTGGATATTGCTGCTATCGGCTATCAGGGAACCGTACTTCCGGTACTGGCGGTATCATGGATTCTTGCTAATCTGGAAAAGCGGCTGCACAGGGTTACACCGTCCTGGCTGGATAATCTGACAACTCCGCTGCTTTCTATTCTTGTTACATCCTTTTTAACTTTTATCTTCGTGGGTCCGCTGCTTCGCGAGGCCGGAAACCTTCTGGCAGCAGGCATCACATGGCTTTATAATACATTGGGACCAATCGGCGGCGCTCTGTTCGGGCTTGCCTATGCGCCGATTACACTCACCGGTATGCACCACAGCTTTATCGCGATTGAGACACAGTTGATAGCAGACAGTGTCCATACGGGCGGAAGTTTTATTTTCTCGACCGCAAGTATGAACAATGTGGCTCAGGGCGCCGCGGTACTGGCTGTCCTGATGATGACAAAGAACGAAAGAATGAAATCCATCTGCTCCGCATCCGGTATTTCCGCACTTCTGGGAATTACGGAACCGGCCATGTTCGGTGTGACTCTTAAGCTGAAATATCCATTCTACGCGGCAATAGCCGGCTCAGCGGTGGGCAGCGCTTATCTTGCCTGGACGAAGACACTGGCGCAGGCTTTGGGAGCCGCCGGTCTTCCGGGATTCATTTCCATGAAACCGGATCATTATCTGAATTTTGCAATAGGGCTTATTTTATCTATGGGCGTTTCCTTCCTGCTGACGGTATTCTTCTGGAAGAAATATGGCCTGGGAAAGGCGGAAATTGCGGCCGGGGAGAAGGGCGGACAGGAGAACGCTGCCGGCAGCGCGGATAAGGCAGAAAGCGCGGCTGCGATGGACGGAACGGAAGAAGCTGCAGGACAGATAGTATCCGCAGAACATGCGGTATCGTCAGATAAGCAGGCTGAAGAGAAAGCAGAAAAAGTCCTGGAACTTTATGCGCCTGTAAGGGGAGCGGTCCTTCCGGTAACGGGTTCCGACGATCCGATGTTTGCATCGAAAGCGCTGGGAGACGGCATTGCGGTCAATCCGGCCGACGGCACGGTCTATGCGCCGTGTGACGGAACCATCAGTCTGCTGTTTCCGACAAAGCATGCGGTCGGCATCACTTCGGAAGCCGGAATTGACGTGTTGATTCACGTTGGCATTGATACGGTACAGATGAACGGGGAAGGTTTCGAGGCTTTTACAGAACAGGGAGCAAAGGTTAAAAGGGGTGACCGCCTCTTATCGTTCGACCTCTCCCTGCTGAGAGAAAAGGGCGTCAATCCGCAGACCATGATGATTCTTCCGGAGGCGGGCGGTATTGAACTGGAATTAATAGAGTTTGACGAGGCGGGGCCGGAAAACAGGATTGCTGTAATCAGTAAAAAAGCAGAGGTTTAAGATGGAAAAATATCAGAAAGTATATAGAGCGGATTATGGTAAGTGGTACAGGGACAACAGAGATTACATGGAAAATGTAAAGAATGCTCCGGGGCGTCTTAAATACCATATGATGCCGGAAACCGGCTGGCTGAACGACCCGAACGGCCTCTGTGAGAAGGACTGTATTTATCATATTTATTATCAGTATACGC
>CATWBR010000258.1 GCA_958349075.1 uncultured Clostridium sp. | reverse complement strand
TTATATATTAGCACAGACTTTCCCCTTCCACAAGGCAAATCTTAGCAGGAAATGAGGTTCCGGCGGGCCTGCCAGATGATGTGCTTTTCCCCCTAAGCAGAGCCTCTACTCTAAAAATGCCGGAAATTTGACGCGCTGCTGCAACATCAAATCTCCGGCATTTAACCTGATCTATCAATTTTTATAAAACTTTGCAAAAGGACTCCGGCTTACCATATTTCATACTCCGTGCCGTTTCTTATCTGCTGATTCTCCTGATCTCTTTTCGCAGTTTCGGTCCAACCAGAACGGCCAGAATAATCTTAGCGGCATCACCGGGAAGGTAAGGTATCACGCCCGCACCAAGACCGGCTGTAAAACTGATTCCAAGCTGCCCCGACAGCCATACGGTTCCAAATACATAACATACCATTGTTCCGATGACCATTCCCAGCACATGGAACATATATTTTCCCTGAAAATGCTCGATGGCCCAGCCTGCAATGATTGCCATAAAGATAAATCCAACCAGATAACCGCCCGTAGGACCCGCCAGCTTTCCCACGCCGCCTGTGAATCCCGAAAATACCGGAAGTCCGGCAAATCCTACCAGCAGATAAACGAGATAGCTTATGGTTCCTGCCTTCATTCCCAGTACATATACGGTCAAATAAATAGCAAGATTGGTAAATGAAATCGGCACCGGGCTGATGGGCAGCGGAATCGCAATCGGCCCCAGTATGCAGGTCACTGCCGTCATTACTCCGATTAATGCCATCTGCTTTGTTGAAAGAGCGTTTTTCCCCGCCACTCTCTGATTTGCTGTTTTTTCCATGATTATCTGTCCTCTTTCCTGTAATTCATTACCGTAAATCCCATTGCGGTCAGCATTTCGATATCTTCGGCAATTTTATTGCCTGAGGTGGTCAGCATATCGCCTGTAATTGCGGCATTTGCTCCGGCCCTGAATGCCTTTTCTCCCGAATGTTCCATCCCGTTTCTGCCTGCTGCCAGCCTGACTTCGGCATCCGGATTAATGTAGCGGAACATGGCGATAGTTCGAAGGATTTCTTCCTCACTTAGCAGAGGAATGGACTCAAAAGGCGTGCCCTTAATCGGCTGAAGGATATTGATGGGGATTGAACTTATCTCCATCTCACTCAAACTGAACGCCATATCCAGCCTGTCTTCCCAGGTTTCCCCCATGCCTATAATTCCGCCCGAACAGACCGTTAAACCTGCCGCTTTGGCTCTTCTTATCACTTCCAGTTTGTCATCATATGTATGTGTAGTACAGATATTGGGAAAGTTCTTCCGCGATGTCTCTATATTCGCGTGGTAACGGGACACCCCTGCCTCCTTAAGTCTCCTGAAATCCTCCTGGGAGAGCAGCCCGTGTGATGCACACAGCTCAATCCTGCAGTTCTGCTTCATATTCCGGTACGCTTTAAGCGCCTTATCCATCTCTTTACCATTCAGAGCCCTGCCCGATGTTACAACAGAATATCTGCCTACCTTCTGTTTCTCATGTCTTCTGCAGTCCTCTAAAATTTCGTCCGGTTCAAGAAACGGATACTCTTCAATCCTGGCGTTATGACAGGCCGATTGGGCACAAAACTTACAGTCTTCCCCACAGCGGCCGCTCCGGCCGTTGATAATCGAACATAAATCTGCTTTGTCTCCCCTCAGCTCACGCCGTATTTTGTCCGCGCCGCCGCAAAGTTCTTCCAAATCTTCCTCCAGAAAGAAAGATAAGTCATCCGTCCGTGTCAGACGTCTTCCGTTTATAATCTCAACTGCTAATCTTTCGCTCATTGTCATCCCGCCTTTCGATATTGCCTATTATAAACAGGCTTCGCAGGATTGTCAACTATATTTTTATATATGGTTAACATTAGCAGTCCGCATGGTTACTGTTCACACCCCGCTTAGAAACAGCGTTCTGCGAACAATAACACGCTTCGCGATGCACAGAAATGGCAAAAAGCGCCATTTCGCGCTGTTTAACTCGGGATTTTCACGCATACTACGCGCGAAAACACCTCGCGGGATATTACCAGTGAATAGTAACTCCGCATGACCGCAGCCTATGAAAACAACGCCGTAAACGGCCTGATGCTTCTGTCGAGTATTTTTGTCATACATGCTATTGCAATCCCGTAATTTGTCATCGGCACATTCTGATCGACCGCCATTCTGAGCCGGTATTTCATTTCCCTCTCATTTAGCATACAGCCGCCGCAGTGGATTACCATATGATAGCCGGACAAATCCTCCGGAAACTCAGTCCCGGATGTAAACACAAACTCCGGTTCCCGGCCCGTGTATTCCCGGATCCAGGCGGGCAGCTTCTGTGTGCCGATGTCACCGCATTGGCGATGATGGGTGCAGCCCTCAGAAATCAGAATCCGATCCCCATCCTCCACCGTTTTAAGCGCCCTTGCCCCCTGGCATGCCTGACGCAGATCCCCCTTATACCTGGCAAACAAGATGGAAAATGAAGTCATTAAAATATGATCCGGAACGATTTTATCCACGGCCGCAAAAATCTGACTGTCCGTGATAACGAGTTTCGGCTGCCTGCTCAGGGAAGAGAACACCGTTTCCAGTTCATTCTCCCTGCACATTACCGCCGACGCCCCGGTATCCAGAATATCGCGGATCACCTGCTGCTGGGGGAGGATCAGCCTCCCTTTCGGAGCCGCCTTGTCAATCGGTATCACAAGTACGACGAGATCCGACGGTTTGATCAAATCCGCCACCAGCCTGCGTCCATCCCCTTCCGGGGTTACAAGGCCGGCAATCCGTTCCTTGAGCTCATGGATATGGTAACCCGTGGCCGCGCTGACCCATATCTCATGCCTCTCCCGGCTTTCCCCCTTCTCATGCTCTCCGCCTGACTCCCTCCGCTGCTCTTTGCCTGACTCCCTCCTCTGCTCTTTGCCCGCCTCTTTCTGTTCAGCCTCCGTTTCCGATTCACCGGCCAAATCCGTCTTGTTGTATGCAATCAGGTAAGGAATATTCTTTTTGCGGAATATATGAATCAGGGCTTCTTCCTGTTCTCCCTTTCCGGCTGCGGCATCAACCACCAGAACCGCTATGTCCGTCTTATTCAGTATCTGGCGGCTTTTCCCAATCCTCTTGACGCCCAGCTCGCCTTCATCGTCGATTCCCGGGGTGTCGATGAGCATAACCGGCCCGAGCGGCAGAAGCTCCATAGATTTATAAACGGGGTCCGTCGTTGTTCCCTTCACTTCTGAGACAATTGCCAAATCCTGCCCCGTTACCGCATTGACCAGGCTCGACTTGCCCGCATTCCTCTTTCCAAAAAAACCTATATGTACTCTTTCTCCCGAAGGAGTCTGATTGAATCCCATCACACACCTCCTAATCCGTGACATTAAAAACGGAAATCTCTTTTGCCATGTTCAATTTCATCCAGATTTTTAAGGACGACTTCACGCACCTTTTCCTTAGGTATATTCTTTATTTCTTCAAGGATCAGTTTCTCCCCTATTTCCCGCGTATCCGGAGCGGCATAGTCTTCCAGATACTCTTTGAGCGTCATCAGGGCATTGGGATGGCAGCAATTCTGTATCTGGCCGCTCTTGCAGAGGCTCATAAACCGATCCCCGGTTCTGCCTTCACGGTAACAGGCGGTACAGAAGCTGGGAATAAATCCCTGTTCCATCAGCCAATGGACAACCTGATCCAGGGTTCTGTTATCACTGACGTCAAACTGTGAAGAATTTTCTTCCTCCGGTTCCTCCTCGGCATATCCTCCCACGCTCGTCCTGGAACCGCCGCTGATCTGGGAAACACCGAGTTTCAGGACTCTCTCCCTGCAGCTTTTACTTTCCCTGGTGGAAATAATCATTCCTGTATAGGGAACAGCCACCCTGATACAGGCAACGATTTTTTCAAATGTATCATCATCAATTCCATTGTCAAACTGAGCCGGGTCAATATCGTCGGCCCTCTTAATCCTCGGCACACTGATTGTGTGAGGGCCGACTCCCTGTGCCGCCTCCAGGTGTTCTGCATGCATCAGCAGCCCTGCAAATTCATACCGGTAAAGTTCCAGCCCAAACAGCACTCCAATGCCTACATCGTCGATTCCGCCCTCCATCGCTCTGTCCATGGCCTCCGTGTGATAGCAGTAATCGTGTTTGGGGCCTGTCGGATGGAGTTTCTCATAACTTTCCCTGTGATAGGTCTCCTGAAACAGGATATAAGTCCCGATTCCCGCATCCTTAAGCTTTCTGTAGTTCTCAACCGTTGTGGCGGCGATATTTACATTTACTCTGCGGATCTCGCCGTTTTTATGCTTGATTCCGTAAATGGTCCTGATACTCTCCAGAACGTATTCAATCGGGTTGTTGACTGGATCCTCACCCGTTTCCAACGCCAGCCTCTTATGACCCATATCCTGAAGCGCAATCACCTCCCTGCGAATCTCCTCCTGGGTCAGTTTTTTCCTGGCGATGTGCTTGTTCTTCAGGTGATAGGGACAGTAAACGCAGCCGTTGATGCAGTAATTGGACAAATAAAGGGGTGCGAACATGACAATTCTGTTTCCGTAGAAATCCTGTTTAATCTGTCTTGCCAGCTCGTATACCTCTTCCACTTTCTCCGGTATCTGACAGACAAGAAGAACCGTTGCCTCCCTGTGATCAAGTCCTTTTCTGAGTCTCGCTTTCGCAATAATACGGTCTATCAGCTCCTCATTATTCTTGTTGGCCTCGGCATAGGCCAGAGTTTCCATGATCTCCTCATGGCTGATAAACTCTTCCGCTTTCTTTGATGATGGATTGTACATACTTTTTTCCTTTCTTCGGAGTCAGGGAATTGGGCCGGACAGCCTGTCCGCAGATGTGCTTTTGCCACACAGCCGGACAATCCGGACTTCCCTTCCTCTTTAGTTTAATTTATAGTCTCCACGGTTGACCGTAACCCTGTATCCAATCGCCTCCATGCTCTTTTTCAGAGAATTCAGGCTTTCGGCAGCTTCGTCTCCCGTACAGATTTTATTGTCATAGAGCAGATATTTATTCCTGACGTCAAGCGGTGAAAGATTCGGCATCACCACGTTGGCTCCCGCCAGGATTCCCATCTCCCTGCCCCGGGGATGGATTGTTCCAAGAGCCGTTGTGGCCGGCAGCAACACCCGTGGCATCATCAGTCGGAGCAGTCCCAAAAGCCATAATGTCATCTCAAATGAACCTGCCTTTTCGTCTTTAAACAGCGTGTCATGCTGCGGGATAAAAGGCCCGATTCCCACCATCTGTGGCTCTAAGTCCTTTATAAACTCCATATCCTTGGCCAGACACTCCGCCGTCTGCCCCGGGGAGCCGACCATAAAGCCGCAGCCTGTCTGGTACCCGATCCGTTTCAGCTCTCTCAAGCACCGGAGTCTGTGTTCCAGCGACAGCTCAGCCGGATGAAGCATACCGTAGTGGCTGGAGTCGGCGGTCTCATGCCTGAGCAGGTAGCGGTCGGCCCCCGCATTGAAAAACCTTTGATAAGCAGACGTGCTTTTCTCTCCCAGGGAAAGGGTCACCGCACAATCCGGGAATTTCTCTTTGATCCGGCCGACCACCGCTTCTACCCAGTCGTCGGTCATCACGGGATCTTCCCCTGCCTGCAGCACGAACGTCCGAAATCCAAGCCGATATCCGTTTTCACAGCAGGAAAGAATCTCATCCCCACTCAGACGGTATCGCTGCGCGTTCCGGTTTCCCCTCCTGATCCCGCAGTAATAGCAGTCATTTCTGCAGTAATTGCTGCATTCAATTAGTCCCCTGATGTAGACGTTCTTCCCGTATTCCCGCTCTCTTACGGCTCTGGCGTTTTCAAACAGATACTCTGCCAGTTCCGGAGTCCTTCCAGCAATCAGACCGGTCCACTCATCCCGGTTCAGATTCCCCGACTCCCGGAGCCTGTCAATCAGTGCTTTCAGCTCAGCCGTTCCCATCCGTTTTCTCCTCTTCCTCCCTGTTCCTGGTGACCTTGGAATAGACGGCTTTGGAGGTCACTCCGGGGAGCATTCCAAGCTTGCCCGACAGGGCGCTGATTACATCGGCCGGAGCGTCAATCACCACACTGATAATATTGATTTCCCTCTTGTGATAGGGAATTCCCATACGGCCCACAATATAGTTGCTGTATTGATGAAGCAGTTTATTAAGCGCCTCCACCGAACTCTCTTTTTCTACCATAATCCCAATCAGGGCAACTCTTGAATCCATATTTCTCCTCTCCTGTAAAACAGTGAAAAATTTTGCAATTTCATAGAGCGAACTTTCCTATGAAATTAAAAAAGCACCCTGAAAAAGGGTGCAAAAATACCGCTGTCTGCTCCTCTTTCACTTCAGAATCCTCTTTGTGTCAGTGCAACATCTGAATTACAAATCATATATCATTGCCGTTATCCTCACCGGCAGAACGAATCTTACGGCTTGGAATATTTTGTTCATCGTATCACAGATATGGGAGAGCGTCAAGATTACTTTCATATAAAGTAAAAACAGA
>CATWBR010000257.1 GCA_958349075.1 uncultured Clostridium sp. | reverse complement strand
GCCTTTTATTATATACTAACCAAAATTTTTTTTCAACATATTTCTGAGGTTTTCTATTAGTTTTTCACAAAGCTTCGACAACAGACGACGCTTTGCGTCTGATTGATACCGCGCGGTTCATGTTTTCTATCAGGGTTTCCGTCCTGCTGCCGCCATATTCGCCGTCCAGAGACCAGTCCACCGGTTCCGGTGATGTCACTTTCAGGCGTTTTGCGCGAAACTGGTATACACAGTCATTTTCTCCCTCGCGCAGTATCAAATAGGAAGCAATGCTGGCAATATCCTTCGGCGTCTTGGGTTTTCTGACCAGAAGAACTTCAAATTCCCCGTCGTCCAGGGCTACATTCAGCCCCACCAGTCCTTTAAATCCGCCGATACTGATTGTATTCGTAATCATTCCGATTATGAATTCGTCCTCGAGTAATCCGCCGTCCCACTCAAACTTCATCCTGTAGGCTTTCAGGTTTGTGACCCTCTTTACCGCTTCCAGCATGTAGGCCTGATGTCCCAGAAGATTCTTCGTCTCCTGCGGAGTTCTGTAAGAAACCTCGGTAAACGCTCCGAACGCCGCCACGTAGACAAAAAACTTCTCTTCACCGAATTTACCGATATCCACGGCGAACGTGCTGCCGCTGACGGCATCCAGAGCCGCTTTTCTCATGTTTTTGGAAATGCCGATGCTGGAGGCGTAATCATTGGTGGAACCCGACGGAATATAACCGAGCACCGGCCGCTTCCCCAGCGGAAACGTCATAAGACCCGATACGACCTCGTTGAGTGTGCCGTCGCCGCCGCTGCATACCACGAGGTTCTTTCCCCTGGCGCAGCGCTTCACAACGCGCATGGCATCGAGTGGTCCCTGGGTGACGTGGACCGCTACGTCATATCCGCACTTTGTAAATATATCCAATATATCGAGCAGTCTGCTGCGTATCTGCTCTTTACCCGATCTGGGATTGAACACGAAAATCATTTTTTTCATAGGTCTTCCCTCTCATTATTTCACATTAAAGCTTTTGTATACACTCCGAATGCATTTGGAAGGGGATATTTTGAAAATATTTCCTCTTTTTTCACCATTTTGAACAATTCCGGATGTTCATTTGCAATTTTAACACGATATCCCGTCATGTGCCACTCCACATGGGAGAAAATATGAACCGCCCCGGGAAGTTTTTCAACGGACAGAATCTCCTCCGCCAAAAGTCCCAGCCCGTCTTTAAGCTCCTCTATGAGATTTCCTTCCTCCGCATGTCCCGGTATATTGGGAAATTCATAGAGAGATGCCAGAAGTCCTTTGCTGCTCCTCTTGCGGATTGCCGCCCGGTCCTCCCATTCCAGGAGAAATACCGTCTTTTCTTCAATCCTTCTCGGCTTCTTGGGAGCCTTTACGGGAATTACGTCTGTCAGCCCTTCTCTGTGCGCCAGGCAGATTGAACGCAGCGGGCACTCCGCACACAGCGGTTTCCCGGCCGGAATACAGACAATCGCTCCCAGCTCTATCAGCGCCTGGTTATAATCCCCGGCCCTGTCCTTGTCCATATTTTCCCTGATTAAATCTTCAAACCGCTTTTTCGTACCGGCTTTTCCGATATCTTCCCTGTCTGCGAGAAGTCTTGACAGCACCCGCAGAACATTGCCGTCCACGGCCGGTTCCGGGATACCAAAGGCAATGGATGCGATGGCGCCTGCCGTATAGCTTCCTATTCCGGGAAGCTTAAGAAGCTTCTCATAGGAATCAGGCATCACTGCGCCATGTTCTTCCACAATAACCTGGGCCGCCTTTTTCAGGTTTCTGGCCCTGTTGTAGTATCCAAGCCCTTCCCACAATTTGAGGAGCGTCTGCTCCTCCACCTGAGCCAGGCTCTTTATATCCGGCAGCGCCTCCATAAAGCGGGCAAAATACGGTTTTACCGCCTCCACTCTGGTCTGCTGAAGCATAATCTCGGAAATCCATACCCGGTACGCTTCCGGTTCTTCCCTCCACGGCAGAATCCTCCGGTTATTGTCATACCAGTGAAGCAGCGGCCCCGATGCGGCCTTCAGCCTCTCATCTTCCTTAAGCGGACTATCTTCCCGCTCCAGCGTTTTTAATTTACCATATAAATATTCCATAAGTTCCTCTTAACCGCCGCCGTCCGGGCCGGAATGGTGTGAGGCGCCCTCCGCGTCTTCAGTCCCGGCGGCGTTATCATTCCTCAATTATACATATCCATAAATCCCCCGGACTGAAACCTCACCGGAAATAACCTGATGCACGGCTCCGTCCTCCGTCTTCACCAGCAGCTCACCCGCCTCGTTAATTCCAAGCGCCGTGCCCACATATTCGTTGTGCGGCGCAAGCACACGGACCGAGCGGTTTACATTGGCCAAACGGCTGTTGTATACCTCAAGAAGTCCCGCCATGTTTCCGGTTTCCATAAACAGTGCATAGTATTTTTCATAAGCCTCCATTACGGCGCTTATCAGTTCGCTCCTCTTAACGGTCTTTCCGGTCTGCATCAGGATTGATGTGGCCACTTCCCTGATCTCATCCGGAAATTCTTCCATATTGGCATTGATACCGATACCCGTCACCACATAGTTGATACATTCCAGCTCCGTGCTCATCTCGGTCAGAATGCCGCAGAGCTTCTTGCCGCCGGCCACTATGTCATTGGGCCATTTAATCTGTGTCTCCAGACCGCAGGTCTTTGTAATTCCCTCGGAAACGGCCATAGCCGCCACCAGTGTCAGCATTGATGCCGAGGACGGGTGAAGTTCCGGACGGATCATGAGACTCATCCAGACTCCCACCCCGCGCGGTGATGTCCACATCTTTCCCCTGCGTCCCTTCCCCATGTTCTGGTAATCCGCGACTGCCAGCGTCCCGTGGGGAGCGCCCTCCTCCGCCGCCATCTTGGCCGCCGTGTTCGTGGAACCTGTCTCGTCAAAATAGAGGACATTCCTTCCCGCCCACCCGGTCTTCATACCGCTCTCAAGCTCCGCCCGGCTTAAAATATCGCCGGCCGTTTTGAGCCTGTATCCTTTATTCCTCACAGCCTCAATCAGATATCCCTCTGTCTCAAGCTGCTTAATCACTTTCCATACCGCAGTCCTGGAAACATCAAATTTCTCGCAGATTTCCTGGCCGGAAATATATCCGTCCGCCTCTTTTAACATCCTTAAAACTTCTGTCTTCACGTCTTATTACCCCCACCAGATTGTAAGTGCGCTGATCACGCATAGAAGGAACAATGCAAATCCCGCTGCCATGAGCGCTGCGCCCGCAATTCTCTTTTTCTTTTTTCCTCTGTTGTTGTGGAAACGTTCATAGCCGCTTGCAAGGTTCAGCAGCGACGCCAGAAGAAAGATAGCCGGGAACAAAATCCTGTTCTCATCCGGGTTAAGAAAAGCAAGTACGGCCAGAATGACGATCAGAATCCCCACCACAACGTGGAGCGTGTCTAAAACGAAAGAGGAAACCCTGCCGGTTCTTCTTTTTTCCTGTAATACCATCGTTTTTCTCTCCTTTAACTTCTCTTATTTTACATAAATACCGCCCACTTGTCAAAAAGATATGAAAACAGGTAT
This sequence comes from uncultured Clostridium sp., assembly GCA_958349075.1. GTDB lineage: Bacteria > Bacillota > Clostridia > Lachnospirales > Lachnospiraceae > Otoolea. The sequence goes on along the minus strand of CATWBR010000257.1, from coordinate 2,978 downwards.
GCCGGTACGCTTTTTCGGGGACAGACAGCGCTGTATCTGAATGTGCCGGTACGCTAATTGCAGACAGGAATTCTTCCGTCGGATTTAAGAAGAGCTTTATGGATTTCCCTCACCAGCTCATCTGTTTTATAAACACGGTATCTGGTGATCTTCAGTGAGGACGCCAGTTCCTCCAGGATTCCCAGGTACATATCCTTATAATTCCAATCCTCTTTAAGCTTCATTCTGACCGCCAGTTCCGGGAACACATTCTCCGTGTAAAAGCGGTAGCCGTCCAGGTATGCTAGGGTTTCCTCATCCAGGACGGAACTCAGATAAACCTTCAGAAGCTCCAGTTCAGACATCATTCTGTCAAAATAGTACGGTTCCTCATAGGGTGCATAGATATAGTATCTCCGCCCGTGCAGCCCATAGAGCAGACGTGACGCCTCCAGATAACCGAGAGCCATATTTTTCCGGCTCCGTTTGCTGTCGAATTCCAGAACGCCTCCCAGTTCTTCCCTTGGAGCAATATGATAGATATTTGTGCCCTCCGGAATCTTTATCTTCTTCTCGCGGTCATAGCCGATTCCGTAGATCCGAATGACGATAATATCCCGGTAGCCACGGTCAATCAGCACATCCAGTGGGACATTGTTAAACCCGCCGCCGTCCGTATAGAGCTTTCCGCCCAGTTTCTCTGTCTTAAAGACCGGGAGATAGGCGCTGGCCAGAAGAATCTCCTCTATCTTGCCGTCCGGCATGGATTTTACGTCCATATTGAGTAATTTCATGTCGGAGACGGAGAACGTTGTGGCAAAGAGTTCACAGGCGGAATTCCTGATTTTCTCCTCGTCCACGGTCTCATGAAGCAGTTTTTTCAGGGGCGTGATATCGACGCCCCGATCCTTAAAAAGCCGTTTGATCTCCTCCGCTGCTTCCTGCAAAGTTCCCGTACCCAGATTAAAATCCATAACCGTGGAGTAATTGATGTTGTGCCAGATATCCTCCGCCTTTTCCGGATCGTCCATGCAGATTAAGGCTCCGTTCAGCGCCCCGACAGAGACTCCCGATACGCCCTTTATCCTGATTCCTGCTTCCCTGAGCGCCCGCCAGGCGCCTATCTGAAAAGAACCCTTGGCTCCGCCGCCCTCTAGCACCAGGCCGTATTCCCTGGACAGATCAAGTTTAATCTTATCCTGTCCCAGATTTACCTTTCTGACCATTCTGCGCCTTGCGCCCGCTGTTTTCTGTCCATTCTCCATCATTTTCACCTTTAAAACGCCAAAAGGCACGCTCTGCCGGCCGCTGTCGGCAATAATCATCACGTTCCATGAACGTTTTTATTGCCAATTAATAAAGGAAAAACCGGATTTCCTCAAGCAATTCTGGCTGCTTCGGACTAATCCGGTTTTTTCTTAAGCGGTGAATAAGCTGCAAAGCCTGCTCTTCATCGGGTTCTTTTTACTAAATACTTATTTGGCACCGGTATTGTCATCTTTCGCTCCGACTTCCACCAGGGACTTTACAAGACCTGCAATTCCCTGAATCTCCGACGGAATAATGATTTTAGTTGCCTTGCCGTCTGCAGCCTTTGCAAATGCCTCCAGGCTCTTAATCTGGAGCACCGCACTGTCTGCACCGGCCTCTTTTATGAAACGGATACCATCCGCATTCGCCTGCTGGATCTTCTGGATTGCCTCCGCCTGGCCTTCCGCCTCACGGATCCTCTTCTCCTTCTCGGCTTCCGCACGGAGGATAGCGGACGCTTTCTCAGCCTCGGCTTCCAGGATAGCAGACGCTTTCTTTCCTTCCGCAACAAGGATTGCCGACTTCTTCTCACCTTCTGCACGAAGGATTACCTCACGGCGCTCACGCTCTGCCTTCATCTGCTTCTCCATCGCATCCTGAATCGCAGCCGGCGGAATAATATTCTTAAGCTCCACACGGTTCACCTTGATGCCCCACGGATCGGTAGCCACGTCAAGGGCGGAACGCATCTTTGTGTTGATTGTCTCTCTGGAGGTCAGGGTCTGGTCAAGCTCCAAATCACCGATAATATTTCTCAGTGTTGTGGCCGTCAGATTCTCGATCGCCATAATCGGATTCTCCACGCCGTATGCAAACAGCTTCGGGTCCGTAATCTGGAAGAAGACAACCGTATCAATCTTCATCGTAACATTATCCTTTGTGATAACAGGCTGCGGCGCGAAATCCACTACCTGCTCTTTCAGAATTACTCTCTTGGCCACACGGTCAATGAAAGGAACCTTGAAATGTACTCCTACCGACCATGTATCCAGATATGCGCCTAAGCGCTCCACAACAAGTGCCTGTGCCTGCGGTACGATTCTGATGCATGATGACAGTACCAGCAGAACGATAATCGCAATAACGACAAAACTTATAAATGCTCCCATTCTATTTCTCCTCCTCAATTCTGCTCACGATCAGTTTGACTCCGTTGACCGCGTCTATCTTTACCATGGTCCCTTCTTTAATCGGCTTGCCGTCGTTCGAACGCGCCGTCCATTCCTGACCCGAAATAACCGCGGCTCCAGTGGCCAGATCATTGTCCACATCCGCCGTTATTCTGGCCTTCTTCCCGATAAGGCTCTCCACATTTGTCTTAACCGTCTTCTTGTTGACAAACTTCAGTGCAAAAGGCCTGGTAAATAGAAGCAATGCACAGGAAACAATGAAAAACGCTGCAAACTGAATGTTTTGACCCGCTCCAAGAAGCGCCAGTAAAAAAGCGACTATTGCTCCCCCGGCAAACCAGATGGTCGTAAGCGCCATCGTTGCGGCCTCGATTCCTATCAGAACCACAAACGCCGCCAGCCAGATTATCCATGCCATACTTATCTCTCCTTTCTCTTCAAAGGAAAATACGTTATTGTTCACACCTCTGCCTGAAAACGGTTGTGCCGGTAAAAGCACCTCGCGGAATACTGCCTGTGTGAACGGTAACAGAAATACTCCTTGGTACTATTATATTA
>CATWBR010000256.1 GCA_958349075.1 uncultured Clostridium sp. | reverse complement strand
GCATATGGAGGTTATGATGAATTATTTAAATTTATTGTGGAATTTATATCGGCTAAAAAGAAACGTTTTAATGAGCCGGGAGCAGTTAAAGGCGCTTCAGGAAAAAAAGCTTAAGGAACTGCTGATGTATTCTTATGACAATTCAAGCTATTATCACAGGGCATTTGAAGAAAAGGGAATTACCAGAAACCAGATTCCCTCGCTGTCCCTGTCCGGGTTCCCCGTCATGGATAAACAGCTTTTAATGGAACATTTTGATGAGCTGGTCCCTGCTCCCGACTTAAATCAGGAGGAGCTGCGCCGGTTCGACGAAGAGGTGAGTCCTTCTCACATGATTCCGCTGAGCAAAGACGAAAGGGGTTTGCCGCAGCGTTCGGCGGAATGTAAGAAGAGTACGGACCGGAAGATGTTTAAGGATAAATACCATGTAGTCCATTCATCAGGCAGCACCGGAACTCCTGGATATTTTGTTTATGATGAGAACGCATGGAGCCGGATGCTGGTTGGAATTATCAGGGCCGCACTGTGGGGAATGACCATGCCCCAGATATTGAAATTACTGTGGAAGGGTCCGAGGATTGTATATATTGCAGCTACCGACGGCAGATACGGCGGAGCCATGGCGGTCGGGGCCGGAATAGAGGGCGTTCATGCCGACCAGCTTTTCCTGGATGTGAAAACGCCGCTTGCAGAATGGACCCGCCAGATTCAAGAATTTAAGCCCAATATGGTAATCGGTTATCCGTCGGCAGTCAAGATTCTTGGGGAACTAGTGGAGAGCGGAGAAGCCCGGGTGGACGTATTCCGCATTGTTTCCTGTGGGGAACCCCTGGGCGCCAGTTTAAGGAATTACCTGGAAACGGTATTTGAGGCGGAGGTCGTCAACATTTACGGAGCCAGCGAATCCCTGGCCCTTGGGGTGGAGATAAGTCATGAGGAAGGCATGATTCTGTTTGATGATCTGAATTATATCGAGATCGAGGACGGTGTCATGTACTTAACATCCCTGTATAATTTTGCACAGCCTTTGATCCGCTACCGGATATCGGACCAGTTAAGCTTAAGGGAGCCGGAGTCTGGAAGCCGGTATCCATTCACCCGGGCAGGTAATATCATGGGGAGGAACGAAGACCTGATGTGGTTTGAGGATGGGAATGGAAACAGGGATTTCCTCCACCCCCTTGTAATCGAAGGTTTCTGCCTGGACGGCCTTATAGATTACCAGTTCCGGCAGCTTTCCAAAGATTCCTTTGAGATGCTGGCAGAGGTATCAGACGCCGGGAAGGCGCATGAAATCCGGACGGAAATGATAGAGCGGATGGAGCAGATCCTGAAGGAAAAACACCTGGGGTATGTAAGGTTTTTAATCCGTTTTGTGGAAGAAATCAGGCCGGACGGAAAGACAGGAAAAAAACGGCTGATTGTGGCGTAAGACATAACGGGTGCGAGGAGGAAAGAGACTTGAAACAAATACTTTTATCCGCAAAGGATATCTGTAAGGAATTTGGGAGGGAAAAAGGAGCAGCACCGGTTCTGGACCATATATCGTTAGATATTTACCGGGATGATTTTACGATCATCATGGGACCGTCGGGAGCAGGAAAATCGACCCTGTTATATTCCCTCAGCGGGATGGACCATATTTCTTCCGGAGAGGTGGTCTATAAGGGAAAGGCCATAAGCCATTTGGGGGAAAAACAGATGGCCAAAATCCGTTCCCGGGAATTTGGTTTCGTATTCCAGCAGACCCATCTGGTGAGCAGCCTAACCCTTTTTGAGAATGTTTTGGTCGCCGGATATTGCGGAAACTCCCCCACACGGACGTTCGGCGGAATGACAAGAAAAGACCGCACACGGTCGGAAATAAGAGCGCGTGCGGAGGCACTGTTAGAGCAGATGAACGTGGGAAGCGCCAGGGACCGGATGCCTGCGGAGGTCTCCGGCGGAGAGGCACAGCGTGCGGCCATTGCCAGAGCCATGATTCATAAGCCGGGCATCATATTTGCCGACGAACCCACCGGGGCCCTGAATAAACGGAATACCGGTGAAGTCCTGGATCTGCTGTCAGAGTTAAATAAGGAAGGCCAGAGCATCCTGTTGGTAACCCACGACCTGCGGGCCGCCATCAGGGGAACACGGCTTCTTTATCTAGAGGATGGAAAAATCCTGGACGAACTGTCCATGCCGATATTTCACCGGTCGGATGCCAGAACCAGGGAGAACACAGTAAACGACTGGCTCGCATCTTTCCAGTGGTAGGAGGCTCTGATGGAAGATAAGATATTATTAAAAGCGGATTTGAAGCGTCATAAAGGCAGCCTGATTGGTGTGTTCATCCTGGTACTGCTTGTCTGCGGGGCACTCTGTACCGTTCTCGCAGTATGGATTAATTCAGGGCGTTACATCAGAACGGAAATGGACCGGGCCGGTTTTGGAACGCTTACCGCCTGGGTATCAAACACCCCAGGTAAGGCAAGTCCCCCTCGCACCATTTCCCTGAGCGAAGGCGATGGGGATTTGCCGCAGCGCTCGGCGGGATGGGTGGAGGCTCTGGCTGCCGAAATTGCGGAGTTGGATGAGGTTGACCGTGTGGAGACGCAGGAGCTTATCTATTCGGACTATTCCGTAAAGGCAAGTCCCTCTCACACCGTTTCCCTGGACGAAGGCGACGGGGACTTACCGCTGCATTCGGCGGAAACGTATGACCAGGATTCTGACAGCGAAGGCCAGTTGATACCTTATGGGGCAGAGGAAAACCGATACCGTTTCTTTGAGGACGATTTGTCCGGATACCGGGAGGAGAGAAAAATTCCCCTCACACCATTCACCAGAGCGAAGGCGGTGGGGACCTACCGCAGCGTTCGGCAGAATAGTACTCCGGTAATACAGCCCGGTGAAATCTATGTCTCACCGTCCATGGTTACCATGTTTGGCGTGCGCATTGGGGACATAATCAGTTTCCCTGTCGCACGGGGCGGACAGGCGGCGGATTTTACCGTAAAAGGGTTTTATGAAGATCCCTTTATGGGAAGTTCTATGATTGGTATGAAAGGTTTTTTGATTAGTGAAACCGATTATACCCGCATCATGCAGACGGTCCGGGGGGCGGGTATTGACGCGTTGGCAAGGGGCGGAGCTATGCTCCATGTATTCCCAAAGGATACCAATTCAGTCACGGTTGCCCAGTTAAACCGCATCATCAACGAGAATACGGAGCTGCCGGCCTATACGGAGTTCCTTTACAGCGGGAGCGCCATTGCCGGCTTCATGCTGATTCTGCAGAATGCGTTCAGCGGACTGCTTGCCGCATTTGTGGCAGTATTGCTTTTTGTGGTGCTGATTGTATTAGGGCACAGCATTGGAAGCACGATTGAAGCCGATTATGTTAATATGGGGATTCTTAAGACAATTGGATTTACGGGAAACAAGCTGCGCCGGATTCAGTTGGTACAGTACCTGATTGTCATTCTTGGCGGGATGGTATGCGGCGCTGCGGCTGCGGTTCCATTAAGCAGTCTGGTAAGCGAGGCCACGCTGACAACCACAGGAATCCGTATCCCGGACGGGCTTCCGGCTGTCTGGTGTCTGTTGTGCTGTATCGCGGTATTTATGATACTGACCGGCTTTATTGTTCTGAAAACCGTAAAAATCAACCGGATTACACCGATGAAAGCAATCCGCGGCGCGGCGTTTATCTTTGGAAGCGGAACGCTCTGCGGGCGGAAGAGTTTCCCAATTCAGGGAAGGTATTTAAAATTGTCCATGGCGCTCCGCCAACTGACCGCGGGAGCGCGCAGATATGCGGGAGCCTGTATCGTGGCGATCCTGCTGGTATTCTTTGCTTCGGTGATCGGGCGTATGGATACCTGGCTGGGAGCGGACGGAAAGGGAATGATGGATGCTTTCAATCCGGCGGACCACGATATCGGAGTCCAGATATTCGGAGATTATACCGTAGAAGAAGCAGAAAGCACGGTGCTTTCCTATACCGGTATTACGGACCGCTATCTGCTGGCAATGCCGGGGGTGTCTGTGAATGGCATTGATTATACAGCAAATGTCATTACCGACCCGGAGCGCTTCCACATCATCGATGGAAGGACCTCCGTGTCGGATGATGAAATTGTGCTGACCGGGGTTGTGGCTTCCGACCTGGGGGTATCCATTGGCGATAGCGTTACGGTACAGGCGGACTTAGGCAGTGAAGAGTACAAGGTATCCGGCATTTACACCTGTGCCAATGATATGGGCGCCAATATAGGGATGAGCCGGGAGGGCTACTTAAAAATCGGACAGGATGATCCGGCTATCTGGTGCCACCATTATTTCCTGGAGGACGCTGCTAAAAAAGAGGCGGTTACAGAGGCGCTTAAGGAAACTTATGGCGGGGACGTCCATGTCCATGAGAATACCTGGCCGGGTCTGAGCGGCATTATCCTGGCCATGCAGGCGCTGCTGGTTTTCATGTATGTAATGGCGGCGGTTTTCATCCTGATTGTGACGGTTATGACAGGCAGTAAAATTGTTTCCGCTGAACAGAGGGACATTGGGATATACAAGGCGGTCGGTTTTACCAGCGGCCAGCTCCGGGGAGCGTTTGCACTGCGGTTCATGATGGTGGCAGCCCTCGGTTCCATCATTGGGACCATGTTGGCTGCGTTCCTGACGGACCCCCTTGTCTCCATGGCCATGAAAATGGCAGGCATCAGCAATTTTTCTTCCGGTCCGACCGCCGGAAATACGCTGGTCCCGTCTGTGGTGGTTATTCTGATGTTTACCGGATTTGCTTATGCCGCGTCATGGAAGGTAAAAAAGGTAGATTTGACGGTGTTGATTACAGAGTGATGAATGGCTGGGAAAGTCCGGGAAAACCAGGGAAACCGAAACGGCCGGATACATGTTTAATTCTATGCTCAAAAGGCATAAAGATATATTTGATATAAGCATTTGCTGTACTTATTTAACAGCGATATAATATACAGGGAAAAGAACGGACAGTTGGAACGGCAACATGTGGCCTTAACAAGACAAAGGAAAGGGATTAAGATGAAAAATAATAGATTCAAAAAACAGCCGGCTGCCTTATTATTAGCTATTGCAGCGGCCGTCCTTCTGGCAGGCTGTGGCAGGTCAGAAGAAAACCGACGGGAAGAAAGCAGTACTTCTGCCGTTACCGGTATTGCGATAAATCCGGGCCAGGACAGCGCCTCCGGCCTCAATGCATCTGACACAGAGGAGGAGCAGAATGTGTCTGCAGGCGCGGCAGCCCTGGAAGTCCGGTTTGGCGATGACGGAGATCCGTTTATCATGGAACTGGAAAACAATGAAACAGCCGCAGCCATTGCCGGATATGTGGGAACTGCCGATTGGCGGCTGCCCATTTATCACTATGATGATTATGAGGACTGGGAAGTGATGCAGTATTACGACATCCCCAGCCGCTACGAGATTCCCTCGGGTCCGGAAACGGTGACATCGGAAAAAGCAGGAGAAGTATACTACTCAGAACCTAACCGGATTATTCTGTTTTATCAGGATGGGGAGGTCGGCGGAGAATATACAAAGATTGGGACGATAGAAGATACGGAGGAATTCCGGGAGGCGGTAGAAAGTAACCCGGTGCTGGAAGGATGGGGCAACAAAATTGTCCTGATCAACAGCGTCGATTAAAGAAAGCAGGAGGGGCTGTGGAATGATAGATGGAAGATTGTTTGATATTCTGGTGGATTCCTTCGGGAAGATCCTGCTGCCGGGTCTGACCATGACGATTCCACTTACCGCGATTTCCTTTACACTGGCGATTTGCATCGCGGTTGTTACGGCCCTGGTCCAGTTTGCCGATGTAAGGATATTAAAGCATGTGGCCCGGTTTTATATCTGGGTCATTCGGGGAATTCCGCTTTTGGTTCAACTGTATATTATCTTTTACGGCCTGCCAAGGCTGGGAATCGTCATAGGTCCGTTTCCGGCGGCAGTGATTGTTTTCTCCATCAACGAGGGAGCTTATGCGGCGGAAACCATACGGGCGGCCCTGGAATCCATTCCGGCCGGTCAGTTGGAAGCCGGTTACTGTGTGGGGATGTCTTACCTTCAGACAATGAGGCGGATCATTCTTCCCCAGGCTCTGCGGACTGCGTTCCCACCATTATCCAATTCGCTGATTGCAATGATTAAGGATACGTCTCTGGCTGCCAATATCACAGTAACCGAGATGTTCATGGTGACGCAGCGCATTGTGGCCAGAACTTATGAGCCACTGGCGCTCTATATTGAAATCGGGTTTATTTACCTGATATTTTCCACCGTGCTGACAAAGCTGCAGCGCATGGGGGAAAAGAAAATGAATGCCATGGGAACACAGGGGGACGCGGCGCATGCAGACCGTAAGCGCTTCCATGTTAACCCGGTCCAGGCTATGTTCAGAGGCACAGGCAGAAGAAAAACCATGTGCCACATAGAAGATTCGTAACCGTGTGGGCACTGAACAGTTATGAATCTTTTTCTGATAAACTATGTTTTCATGAACACTAATAAAACAGAAGGAGACAATGATGAAAAAAAATGTATTTTCCG
>CATWBR010000255.1 GCA_958349075.1 uncultured Clostridium sp. | reverse complement strand
GCTTTATGTTGTCTCATTTATATTACGAATGTATAGTTTTCAATTTCCGGAATAGACATAAATAGATTAAGACACGCAGGAGATCTTTCTATGTGCACAGCGATGACCTTACAAACCCTTCAGGATAACACTTTTCTGGGCCGTACCATGGATTTTTCCTATCCCCTTGATCCCGAGCTATATGTTGTACCCAGGGGCTATCAATGGAACAGCACGGTGAACGGGCAGCCATTTCAAAACCGTTTCAGTTTTATCGGCATTGGCCAGGACATTTCCCATATTGCATTTGCAGACGGGGTAAACGAAAAGGGGGTTGCGGCCGCGGCCCTCTATTTTCCCGGATATGCCCAATACGATGAGGAAAATTCACAGGATAAATCCACGGTGTCAGTCGCAGCCAATGAACTTCTGGGTTATCTTTTGGGGAACTGTGCATCCGTAGAGCAGGCGGCCGCCCTTATTGATCAACTCCGCATTGTCGGTACAAAAGACAGCATTACACAATCCGCAGCCCCTCTTCACTGGATTATTGCAGAGCAGAGCGGCAGATGCGCGGTAATCGAAAAAACGGCAGGCGGTCTCTACCTGTGGAATAATCCTCTGGGAATCCTGTCAAACAGTCCGGATTTTTCCTGGCATATGACCAACCTGCGCAATTATTTAAATATAGAGTCATTTCAAAGGCCGGAAGCAAAATGGAATTCCGTAAAGCTTACCCCCTTCGGACAGGGCGCCGGTACAATCGGCCTGCCGGGGGATTACACTCCCCCGGCCCGTTTTGTCAAAACCGCTTACCAGAAAAGCCATATTCCGGCGCCTGCCAACGACAGGGAGGCGGTTATCTCCTGTTTTCACGTCATGGCGGGCGTGAGCATCCCGAAAGGAATCGTCATGACAAACCGGCAGACACCGGATTACACTCAGTATACGGCTTTTATGAGCCTGTCCACGGCCGAATACTATTTCAAAACCTATGATGAATCCGGGATAAGAACTGCCGGGCTTCAGGATTACAGCCGGAACTCCGGGCTGTTATCTTTGGGTAAATTGAACCGGCCTGCCGTTTTTAACCGCATGCAGAGCTGACGCAGACTCTTTTAAACGGGACGGCGTACATATGGCTTATCTTCCATCCTCCAGTTTCGGAAGGAGTTCGGAAAGCTCCGGAACCGGAGGCATACATTGACTGCCGGCGCAAAGATAAAACTGCGCGCCCTCCTCAGGCACCGGATAATCGCCGGTATAGGGCGCCAGCCTTCCAAGCTCCCGCTCATTTTCCTCTGTTTTTACCACGACAGACAGTCCCGGTACCGTTTCGGCCAGACAACCGAGCCGTGCAAACAGGTTTTCTTTTCTTTCAGCATCGAAGCTGCCGGAAAGTGTGCACACCAATTCTCTGGCCGGATAGAGTACATCCATCATGGTTAACAGTGCAAAGCTGTTTCCCGAAGGATATTCTTCCATGGCCCCCGCCAGAAATTGAAGCTGTTTTTCCAGCGCCTCCTGCCATTTTATCTCACTGGTAATTTGTGAAAGCTGTTGCAGCACCCTGGCTGCCGCGGAATTTCCCGACGGCAGCGCGCCGTCATAGGTCTCTTTTGTCCTCACAATAAGCTGCTCTCCGTCTTTTGCATACAGATAGCAACCTCCGTTTTCCCGATCAAAAAACTGGTCCAGCATCGTATTTGCCCAGGCCGCCGCACGGCTCAGGTATTCCGCCCGGAACGTTACCCTGTAAAGTTCCAGCAGCGCAAGGACATAGCAGGCATAGTCATCCAGCTTTCCTTCCCCGGCGGCATCCCCATCCCGGTACCGCACCAGCAGGCGCCCGTCTCTTACAAGGTGCTTCCGGATAAATGTTTCCGCCCGGACAGCCATATCCACATACTGCCTTTCACCAAGAACGGCCCCGGCTTTCGCACAGGCACAGATCATCCATCCGTTCCAGGAAACGAGTATTTTATCATCCTTGTGAATCTGCGTCCGGCCGAGACGGTATTCATACAATTTTTCGCCGTCCCCGTCTTGCCCGTTACCTTTACCGTAACCGCTGCCGTCGCCGTCCGGCCATCCGCACTGCGATTCGCAGATCGGTTCATATTTTTCATTTTCCAGCAGATTGGGGATGCTCTTTCCTTCAAAATTCCCATTGCCGGTGATTCCATAGCGGGTGCAAAATTCCTTCCCCGCCTTTTTCCCCAACACCTTCCTTATTTCTTCCCGGGTAAATACGTAATATTTTCCTTCTACCCCGTCGCTGTCCGCGTCCTGCCCACAGTAGAATCCGCCCTGTTCATCCGTCAGTTCCCGCCCCACATATCCGAGTATCTTTTTCACCACACATCCGTACATCTTCCGTCCGGTCCTGCCGTAGGCCCCCGTGTAGGCCATAACAAGCAGTGCGTTGTCATAGAGCATTTTTTCAAAATGCGGAACCAGCCATCTTTCGTCGGTGGAATATCTGGAAAATCCGCCGCCGATATGGTCAAAAATTCCGCCCCGGTACATCTGCACCAGCGTCGTTTCTGCCATGGCCAGAGCCTCCCGGCTCTTCTCCCTCACGCTGTATTCCATCAGGAACATCAGATTATGGGGCGTCGGAAACTTCGGCGCGCCGCCGAATCCGCCGTTCTTTGTATCAAAGCTGCGTGCAAACTGCCCGAAGGCCCGATGGACCACATCCAGTCCCGGCTCGCCCGCCCTTGTTATTTGCTCCTGCTCTTTTAAATAAGCTTCTATCCGTTCCGCGCTGCCTAAGAGTTCCTCTCTGTTTTCCTTCCACCGCCCGGCTACCGCAGTCAGCAACTCTTCCAGCCCCATTCGGCCATACCGGGCCTTGGGCGGAAAATACGTTCCCGAGAAAAACGGCCTGCATTCCGGAGTCATAATGACGGTCAGCGGCCAGCCGCCCTGACCGTTCATGGCCTGGCAGACCGACATGTAGACCGAATCCACATCCGGTCTCTCCTCCCGGTCTACTTTAACACAGACATAATCCCGGTTTAACAGCTCCGCGACCTCGCAGTTTTCAAATGATTCCCTTTCCATCACATGGCACCAATGACAAGTACTTTTGTCAGACGCGTCAGCTATACCCAATAGATAGGAAAACAGGCTTGTTTTCATTCTTTGCTTTTTCAAACGCTTCGTCTCCCCAAGGATACCACTGCACCGGATTATATGCGTGCTGGAGAAGATACGGGGATTTTTCATAAATCAATCTATTGGGTGTATTGTTCATATTGTCCAAGGAACCACCTCCTTTCTTTTCTTTGAAAAAGAGGATATATTTGTGGGTGCAAATATATCCTCTTTGGATAATGGGAGTTGTTTTCTTTGTTAGGTTCTCCCTTTCGTATTAAATTATACGGAACCGTTCCCGTTACTGTTCACTCAGGATGTGTTCCCCACGATGTTTTGATATTACGCCATTAACGGTTTCATCTTTTTGATACATTCTTCCAATGGCTCCATCAATTCCCTGGCTTTTTCGAATTCATTTGCCAGAAGCTGCTGCTGGATCCTGGTTTCCAGCTCTTTCTTCTTTTGCTCCAGCAACAGGTAATCTTTGTCAAAGTAATTGGCATAAACCATCTGCCTGAATCTGCGGCTGCTCATCCTGCGCAGGGTGTTGTTTTCCACAAGGAACACGTAATCCACACAGTTTGCGACCGTATAATAATCATGGGAGATCATGAGAACCGAGCCTTTATATTCGGTAATTGCCTGCTCTAATGCAATCTGGGCATAGATATCAAGATGTCCCGTCGGCTCGTCCATCAGCAGAAGGTTGGCCTTCCCTAATGAGAGCACAGCCAACTGAAACAGGTCCTTTTCGCCTCCCGATAACTCGCTGACTTTCTGATGCAGAGTATCACCTTCAAAACCAAATTTTTTCAGATAATCTCCGGCGTCCTTTTGGGTTTCGAACCCTTTTTCGGCCATAATCTCAAGAAGCGTTTTTAAATCGTCATACCCACGGCCCGTAACCTGTGAGAACATAGCGGTTTGCGCCTCTTCGCTTATCCTTATGGATTCTTTCCTGTTTTCAAAGATTTCACAGAGGAGTGTTGTTTTACCGGTTCCATTACCGCCAACAATCGCCGCATGCTCCCCTGGCTTCATTTGAAAATCCACATGTTCCAGAAGCTGTTCGTCGAACGAAACACTGTAGTCCGTTACTTCCAGAATATATTCGTCCGTCACTTCGCCTTGCGTCTCAAAATGAATGTCCGGCTGTTTGATCTCCACAAAAGGAGCTTTCGTCTTTCTCTCCTTTAAGCGGTCCACCAGGGTCTGCCTTGCATGTACGGCTCTTCCAAGGGATGCATTGTCAAACTCCGATGCCTTGGCCCTGGATTTGGCAAGGATTTTACTCTGGCGGTCAATCTCCGCCTGATCGGCTGCTGCGGCCTCTTCTAGAGCAATTTTCGTGGTGAGAAGTTCGTAGTTGTATTCCGTATAAGTTCCGTCAAATTCCTGGAGATCCATATTTTCCATATGGAGTATCTTATTGAAACAATGATTCAGCAAATATCGGTTGTGTGTGATAACAAGGAGCGTTCCCTTGTGGGCATTAATCAGATTTCTCAGGGAATTCAGATGCCGGAAATCGAGAAATACATCCGGCTCGTCCATAATCAGAAACTTTGGGCTCAGCATCATCTCCCTGATTACCTGGACCAGCTTAAATTCTCCACCGCTCAGGCTGTTTATTTTCTGTTCTTCCAGCTTCTGCAAATCAGCGAGTTTTAACTGCTTTTTAATATTGCTTTCGTAGAAATCTCCATCGATCGCATTCCATTCATCCAGTTCTTTCTGATACTCCTCAAAAATCCGGTCCAGATCTTCCGCCGTCTCCATTGCCCTGCAAAAATCAGCGATTCTCTGCTCATGCTTTACAAACTCTTCGCTGATATACTGAAATACCGTCACATCTTCTTTGGGATCCAACTGTGAAAACTGACTGACATATCCGATCCGGTCCGTGTTATCTACTTCGATTTTCCCGTCGTAGAGATACTCGTCCTGGTGCATCACCAAATCGAGCAGCGTGCTTTTTCCCGTGCCGTTGGCGCCGATTAAGGCGCAATGCACGTCATCTTCTATTGTAAATGATACCTTATTATATAAATCCTTTTGCGGATATGAGTAGGACAAATCCCGGACCTTGATCATGGCTGCCTCCTGTGGTGTTATTTTTGAAGTTGGTTCTGGTTCCTTTTTTCATTTGGCTTTCTGCTCTTTTGCTGCCTGTTTTTCAGTCTGTCCTGCAGCCTGTCCTCCGCCGTCCGCTGCTTTTTCTTTGCCGTCTGGCTTCCAGATGCCGGAGCTGGTTTGGACGGTTTTGGGGCCGCTCCCCTGGCTCCTCTTTTTGGCTGTACCGCCTTTACCGCCGGGAAATTGTTTACCAGCGGATACGGATGCTCTTTTATTTCCGTTAACTTCTTCCCGATCAGCTTTTCGATATCGGCAAGCTGTTCCTTTTCATCAAAGTCGCAGAAAGAAATTGCAACGCCTCCAAGGCCTGCCCTGCCGGTACGTCCGATGCGGTGTACATAGGTCTCCGGCACATCCGGGAGGTCGTAATTGATCACATGCGACAGTTCATCAATATCGATGCCCCTCGCCGCAATGTCGGTTGCAATGAGTACCTGTAACCTTTTATTTTTAAAATCATTTAATGCCTTCTGCCGCGCTCCCTGTGATTTATCGCCGTGGATTGCCTGGGCCACCACCTTGCTTCTCGACAGTTGCTTTACAATGCGGTCGGCTCCGTGTTTGGTTCGTGTAAACACCAGAGTCGAATCGATCTTTTCATTCTTTAGTATATGCAAAAGTAAATCTTTTTTATTGCCCTTATCGACATAATACAGATACTGCTCAATCAAATCCACGGTCGTTGACGCCGGAGTCACCTCTATCTTCACCGGAGATTTCAGAATCTTTCCCGCCAGCTTCGCAATGTCCGGCGGCATTGTAGCCGAGAAAAACAGCGTCTGCTTGTTCACCGGTGTTTTGGCTATGATTTTCTTGATATCATGAATGAATCCCATGTCCAGCATTCGGTCGGCCTCATCCAGCACAAGGATTTTGATGTGCTCTATATTCACGATCTTCTGATCCATCAGATCTAATAATCTTCCCGGCGTCGCCACCAGGATATCAACTCCCTGTCTCAAACTCGTCTCCTGCGGTTTTTGAGATACTCCGCCAAACACCACGCAGGTTTTCAAATCCAGGAACCGGCCGTAAGTATTGAAGCTCTCATAAATCTGTATGGCAAGTTCTCTGGTCGGCGTGACAACCAGGGCACGGATATTCTGCTTCTCCCAGCGCGGTATTTTTTCCCCGCTGAGAATTTGAAGCGTTGGAATGGCAAACGCCGCCGTTTTTCCAGTGCCCGTCTGCGCGCAGCCGAGCAGGTCCTTACCGCTTAACACAACCGGAATAGCCTCTTCCTGGATTGGGGTGGGGATTTCGTAGTTTTCATTTTCTAATGCCTTTATGATTGAAGGCATGATGTTCAGTTCTTTAAATTGCATATTCTCTCCTATAAATTTCATAATATAAAAAC
>CATWBR010000254.1 GCA_958349075.1 uncultured Clostridium sp. | reverse complement strand
CAAAGGAGGTGACTGGTAGTGGCACAAATAATTGTAGATGCTGTGGGGGATGCCTGTCCTCTCCCGGTTGTTAAAGCCAGTAAGGCGTTGAAAGAATTGGAGTGCGGTGATGTTCTGGAAGTTCATGTCGATAATGAAACCGCGGTCCAGAACCTGAGCCGGTTAGCTTCGGGTAAGGGGCTAAGATGTGAGACACGTAAGATAGGTGAATCATATTTTTCGGTTATGATGGAGCCAGATAAAGACAGGACGGAAAGCGGCAGTGAAAGAAATGCAGAGGATGCAAAACCGCAACGCAGCACGGTTGTAGCAATCGGCTCCGACTGCATGGGAAACGGTGATGAAGAACTGGGGAAGATTCTGATGAAAGGATTTATCTACGCCCTGTCCCAGCGGGAAGAACTTCCGCAGACAATCCTTTTTTACAACAGCGGGGCGCGTATTCCGATGAAGGGCGCAGTATCCTGCGAGGATTTGCAATGTATGGAAGAGCAGGGGACGGAAATCCTGACCTGCGGAACCTGTCTTGATTTTTATGGATTGACGGAGAACCTCGGCGTCGGGAGTATTACCAACATGTATACAATTGCAGAAAAACTATATGATGCGGATAAGGTGATTAAACCATGATTTATCTGGATAACGCGGCTACAACGCTGTATAAGCCGGAGCGGGTGGGGAATGCGGTGGTAGAGGCTATGAAAACGATGGGGAATTCATGCCGGGGAACCCATGCGGGTAGTCTTGGAGCGGCCAGAACCGTTACCGGAACCAGGGTCAAGCTGGCAAAACTGTTTGGCTGTGATGATGCGTCCCGTGTGATATTTACCAGTAATGCCACAGAGGCTTTGAATATAGCGATAAATGGGACAGTCTGCCCGGGAGACCACATCATAACGACAGACTGGGAACACAACTCAGTGCTTCGTCCGCTGTACCGGCTGGAGAAGGAACAGCGGGCCAGGCTGGATTTTATTCCGGCCGATCGGAACGGCTGTATAGATTACAGCGCGTTTAAACGGGTATTAAAGCCGGAGACAAAGGCAGTGATCTGTACCCATGCATCAAACTTGACCGGTAATCTGATGGATCTTGCAGCAGTTGGAAGGATGGCAAGCGAAAATGGCAGCCTTTTTATTGTAGATGCCTCCCAGACGGCCGGAGTGATTCCTATTAATATGGAGGAATTGAGTATTGACGTACTCTGCTTCAGCGGTCATAAAGGCCTCATGGGTCCCCAGGGGACAGGCGGTCTGTGCATTGGCCAGGGAGTGGAAATCCGCCCATGGAATGTAGGAGGGACCGGTATCAGGACGTATGACCATTTTCAGCCCCTCGATTACCCGGAGCGTCTGGAGGCCGGAACACTGAACGGACATGGCATAGCGGGGCTGTCGGCTGCCCTGGATTTTATTAGTGAAACGGGAATGGCTGTGATTTCAGAGAAGGAGAGGCGTCTGGCAGAGCTGTTTTATAGGGGGGTCCGGGCAATTCCGGGAGTTACCGTCTATGGAGACTATTCGGCTGCAAAAGCACCGGTGGTTGCACTGAATATCTGGGATTTCGACTCTGCGTCAGTTGCCGATGAATTGTCGGAGGATTACGGAATCGCGGTCAGGCCGGGCGGACACTGCGCGCCCAGGATGCATCTGGCCCTGGGTACCGCAGAGCAGGGCGCGGTCCGGTTCAGCTTTTCCTGGTTTAATACGGAGACGGAGGTGGAAACCGCCGTTGACGCGGTAAGGAGGATTGCAGAATGAGGGAGAAACGGCCAAGGCTCATTGTGACCTTCCGCACAACTGTGGCGGCGATGATGATGGAGCGTGCCTGCGCCGCGAAGGGAGTAGGGGGCAGATTAATTCCTGTACCCGGAACGCTGAGAGCGGGATGCGGCATGGCCTGGTCAGCTCCTCCTGAGGACCGGGGCCTGGTGGAACAGACCGCGGCAGAGGCAGGAATTGAGACAGAAGGTTTTTATGTCATCGACCAGATAAAATGGTAGTGACAAGCGGCCGGGGGAATGATAAGATAGTACAAAACATGGAGGCAGATAAGTGCTGGTGTGCTTCGCGGTCTTCAAAACCGTTGTGGGTGGTTAGGAGCCTCCCGGGTGGGTTCGATCCCCACCTCCTCCGTTTTTTATCATAAAATATCTGTAGCGGACAGGAGAACAGAGAATGGAAGAAATGCAGGAATTACTCAGAGGAATTCCGAAGGTGGATGAGATGCTGCAGGATAAGCGTCTCCTTTTTTTTATGGATGAGATGCCGAGGCAGGTGCTTGTCGATGCGGTGAGAGAAATTACGGCGCTGGCCAGGGAAGAGATAAAGTCAGGTACGCGGCAGTATGCCGTGACCCAGGAGGAAATTGTTGAACAGGTGGAAGTGATGTTTACAGAATGGCAGAGAAAAAATCTGAGAAGAGTAATCAATGCGACCGGGGTCGTCCTTCACACCAATCTGGGCAGAGCCAGGCTCTCAGAACGGGCGGCAGAAGCCGCTTCTCAGGCAGCCAGGTTTTACACAAACCTGGAATATGACGTGGAGAGGGGAAAACGCGGCCTGAGAAGCGACAGGGTGGAACAACTGGTAAAAGAACTGACCGGAGCCGAAGCCGCCATGGTCGTAAATAATAATGCGGCCGCAGCAATGCTCTGCCTGTCTGCCCTTGCAAGGGGAAAAGAAGTAATTGTCTCCCGCGGCGAACTGGTGGAAATCGGCGGTTCTTTCCGGATTCCCGAAATTATGGAGGAGAGCGGGGCAATTCTTGTTGAGACGGGAACAACCAATAAGACAAAGCCCTCGGACTACCGGAAAGCGTTCCGCGAGGGGGAGACAGGGGCATTTTTAAAGGTACATACCAGCAACTATCGGATTGTGGGATTTACGAGGGAGACAACACTGGAAGAGCTTAATGAGATAAAAGAGGAATGCCAGGTTCCAGTTATTTATGATATGGGAAGCGGGCTGATGGCTGATATGAGCCGGTACGGACTGGATGAACCCACGGTGGGAGATGCCCTCAGTCACGGTGCCGATGTGGTGATGTTCAGCGGTGACAAGCTGCTTGGAGGTCCTCAGGGTGGAATCATCGTCGGTAAGAAAAAATATGTGGATAAGATGAAGGGCCATCCCCTGGCCAGGGCGTTCCGCGTTGATAAGATGACGCTGGCTGCCATGGAGGCCACATTTTGTCAGTATCAGGATATAGGAGACGCATTCCGTGACATACCGGCCCTGCGGATGATCACGGCGGGGGAAGAAGAACTCCGGGAAAAGGCGGAGAGGCTGCGTGACCATATTCAGGGGCGCCTGCGCGTGGATATGCTGCATTTCGGACTGGAGCCATGCGATGATCAGGTAGGGGGAGGCTCCGCCCCAATGGTACTGCTTAAGGGCTGGGCCGTGACGGTAGATGGCGGTGCAGGAACCGCAGAGCATCTGGAACGTCTGCTCAGGGAGGCTCAGGTGCCCGTAATTGCCAGGAGAGCCCATGAGCGTGTCTGGCTTTCCGTCAGGACCATCGAAGAAGATGAATTTGATTTGATTGCACAGGCATTTTGCGATTAGGGTATAGAAGCAGGAAACGAAGATAAAGTAAGGAAATAGAGTATGGGAAGGAGGCAGAATGGATGCGGAATGTGATTGTCGGAACTGCCGGCCATGTAGATCACGGGAAGACCTGCCTGATTAAGGCACTGACAGGGATCGACACGGACCGTCTGGCGGAGGAGAAGAGGCGGAGAATCACAATCGAGCTGGGATTTGCCAGCCTTCCCAATGATGAACGGCTGCGTATAGGCATCATCGATGTCCCGGGTCATGAAAAGTTTATCGGGAATATGCTGGCCGGAATCGGTGGCATCGATCTGGTTCTTCTTGTGATTGCCATAGATGAAGGTGTCATGCCTCAGACGGTGGAGCATTTAGAGATACTCAACATGCTTGGCATTGGAAGGGGGATCATTGTCTTTACAAAGAAGGACCTTGTGGACGAAGAGTGGGCTGTGATGGTAGAGGAGGACACTAAGGAGCTGGTGAAAGGCACTTTTCTGGAGCAAGCTCCCTCGATCCGCGTTTCTGCCAACACGGGAGAGAATATCGGCATGCTGAGACAGATGATCCTTAAGGAAGTTCGCGGAATAGGAGAAAAGAGGGAGGAAGGGGAGCTGTTCCGTCTGCCCGTTGACCGCGTTTTCACGGCCGAAGGTTTTGGAACCGTTGTGACGGGTACGCTTCTGGAGGGAAGCTGCCGCACGGGACAGGAGATCATGCTCTACCCGGAGGAGCGTCTGCTCAGGATCCGTGGTATCGAGAGCCATGGTATCCAGGAAAAGATGGCATCGGCAGGCCAGAGAACTGCATTGAACCTGCCGGGGATTAAAAAGGAGGAGATTCGTCATGGTTTCACCCTTGCGGCCCCGGGGACTATGATTCCCGGAGCGATGGCTGATGTGAAGGTACGCCTTTTTTCCACGACAAGCCGGCGGCTTAAGAACGGGGACAGGGTCCACATCAGCTATGGGTCTGCACAGTCGGTATGCAAGGTGGTTCTTCTCTCTGCGGATGAGCTGACGCGAGGAGAGGAGGCATATGCTCAGCTTCGGTTTGATGAACCAGTGGCAGTCAAACGCGGGGACCGGTTTATCATCCGTTTTTATTCTCCTGTCGAGACATTCGGCGGCGGAGTGGTATTAGAGGCTGCCGCCAATAAGCACAGAAGATTCCGCGAAAAGGTGGTGGAATCTCTCAGGATAATGGAGACAGGAACCGAAGAGGAGGCGGCAGAGGCCGAGATAAGAGCGTTCGGCAGCCGTTTCCCTGAAAAGCGGGAGTTGGCGGTCCGCCTGAACACGACTGTCAGCCATATGGACGTGATACTGGAAAAACTGAAAAACCAAAAAAAAGTTTTGATTCTCAGTGGTTCATTCTGTATCCACAGGGAATACTGGGAGAAAATTGTCCGGCTGGCGGAGCAGGAAATGACACAGTTTCATAAGGAAAATTCCGTTTCACAGGGAATGGAGCGTGAAGAATTTAAAAGCAGGCTGGGGCAGAAAATTTATCTGCCGTCGAAGATACGGGAAGAGATTCTTAAGGAGCTTATAAAGCGTAAGGTGATAACGGCTGCCGCCAGCACGGTAGCCCTGTCCGGGTTCATTGCCGGTTATTCAGGAGAAAATGAGATGGTGAAACGGGAACTGGAAGAAGTCTACCGCCTGGCTGGATGGGAGGTGCCGTCCAATGAAGAGGCCGCAGGCCGTTTCAGTGACAAAAAGCAGGCACGCCGGATTATGGCGGAACTTACGCGGACGGGAGAGCTGGTCAAAGTCAATCCCGATGCCTATATGGCGGCGGAATACTGGGAGAGGGCGCTTGAAATCCTTCATGGGCACTTCAGGGAAAACAGTGAGATTACTTTGGCGGAGTACCGGGATCTGTTGGGAACTTCACGGAAATATTCCGTTATGCTTCTGGATGCATTTGACCGGAGAAAAATTACAAAGAAGAGTGGGGATATCAGGATCCTGATGTGATAAATTGTTGCTGCTAAGACTGATACGAGAATAATGCAGATACGGGAATTATCCCGTTATAAACAGAGCAGCGGCAGTTAGAAACAGGCTCTTCCTGTGCACGGCGTTTTGTCACGCCGGCACAGGGAGAGCCTGTTTTTGGTTCTATTCATCGGCAGGCAGAGCCTGATAAAAATCGATGATATTCTGTCTCATGGGAGCGAGGCCAGCTTTTTTTGTATCACTCATGCGCCAATAGAGATAAAGAGGCAGGGTGATATCAAAATCCTGCACCGGAAGAAGTACGAGATCTTCCGCATCCGGCAGATTGCATTTTACCATCAGCCCGATGTGGATGCCGGAGCGTATGGCCTTCAGCATATCGGAGGAGTTGCGTCCCAGAAACGTGATCCTCGGATGAAAATCGTAGTCAGGTTTCTGCTCCTTCATAACATTGAACAGGGAGTGGGGGGCATCAGTGGAACAGAAAGAATAGCGGTGCAGATCGGATAATGTGACTGCCTCCGCATTGGCCAGGGGGTGGTATTTGCTGGCCACGATTGCCAGTTTCTGGTAGCGAAGTATAGCATAGGCAATACTGGAGTGGTGAAGATTTCCCATGGTGATGACGAGATCACAGTTCTGGTTCAACAGATCCTGCTCCCAGTTATTGGGAATATTGTCTACCTTCAGGCTCATTCCCTTGGATAAAAGCAAATCGATAAGCTGGGAGTTGGCAGGCGAATTGGAACATGCTATGCGTACAAAACTGACTGAGCTATTCTTCAGTTCCTGCATCTCATTTAAACAGGAGCTCATGATATTTTCGGCAGCCATGACGCCCTCCAGGAATATTTTTCCGTACTCGTTGAGCTGGATACCGCGTCCGGTTCTATCGAAAAGCTGATAACCGATATCAGTTTCCAGACGGCGGATGGAGGTAGACAGAGAGGGCTGGGTAATATTGAGTTTCTGGGCAGCTTTGCTCATGTGTTGTGTCTGAGCCACTGCAATGAAATATTTCAGAGTAGCAGTATCCATGGAATGACCTCCTGTATATCAAAAAAATATATTAC
>CATWBR010000253.1 GCA_958349075.1 uncultured Clostridium sp. | reverse complement strand
CGGTACGCACGGTGGTGTAAGAGGACGGGAGTTAATCACTCCCTCCTACTTGATTTCATAGGAAGTTCGTCCTATGAAAGTAGAACGCTCCGCGAGGAAATGCAGATTGTAAGTCCCGGCAGGGCGGTTCGCGGCCGGGACGGTGAAAGAGGTATAATCTATGGGAACTCCAGTTTTAAAGGTATCGGGAATTAACAAATCATTTTCGGGGCACCGGGTGCTGAAAGATATTGATTTAACCGTTTATCCGGGAGAACGGCTTTGCCTGGTGGGAGAGAACGGGTGTGGAAAATCTACACTGATTAAAATTATCTCGGGTGTCTACAGGGCGGATTCCGGAACAATTGAATTGAACGGACACAGTTACACCGAACTTCTTCCCACCGCATCAATCAAAGAGGGAATACAGGTTATTTATCAGGATTTTTCTGTTTTCCCGAATCTGACCGTTGCGGAGAATATATCCCTGGGAACACAGCTTGTAGAAGGAAAACGTCTGGTAAACTGGAAAAGGATGAGTCAGCAGGCGCAGGATGCCCTCGACATGATCGGAGTGAAGATGGATCTGGATGAGGAGGTAAGCAGACTTCCGGTAGCGCAGAAGCAGATTATAGCCATTTCAAGGGCAATCCTCCAGAACGCAAAGCTGATCATAATGGACGAGCCCACGACGGCTCTCACCAAGAAAGAAATAGAACGCCTGTACCAGATTATCTATGGACTGTCGGAAAAGGGCATTGCGGTAATCTTTGTCAGTCATAAGCTGGACGAAGTATTTACCGTATGCCAGAGAATTGCGGTAATAAGAAACGGGGACATGATTGTAGACAAGCATGTGGAGGAATTTGAACGGGACAAACTTGTCTATTATATGACAGGACAGGAAATCGAGGTAACTCCGTTCCGGTATAAAAAAATCAGCGATAAACCGGTGCTGGAACTCGAAAAGTGCTGCCGGAAGGGGGAATTCTACGACATCAGTTTTAAACTTTTTGCCGGTGAGATTCTGGGAATCACAGGGCAGCTCGGTTCCGGGCGTACGGAGCTTGCAAAGGCGCTGTTCGGTATTGGCAGAATCCATGAGGGCATCGTAAAAATCCATGGAGAAGTGAGAGAACTGAAAAACATACGGGCTGCCCTGGAAAACCATATTGCCTACGTTCCGGAGGACCGGCTGACGGAAGGGCTTTTTATGGAGAGAACACTGACAGACAATATCAGCGCCTCCATTTTAGAGAGAAAAAAGAAAAAAAACGGAATGCTGGACTTTAAAAAAATGAAAGAAGAGGCAGCGCTCAGGATAAAAGAATTAAATATCAATGCGGCGGGGACGGAAGTCCTGGCAGGCACATTTTCGGGCGGGAACCAGCAGAGGGTCGTCATAGCGAAATGGCTGGCCAGCCGGCCGGAAATCCTCATATTAAATGGCCCGTCGGTGGGAGTCGATGTGAAATCAAAAAGTGAGATCCACCGCATTCTGCGGGAACTGGCAGAAAAGGGGCTGGCCGTGATTATGATTTCAGACGACCTGGGCGAACTGCTCAGTACGACGAACCGGATCCTCGTAATGAACGGAGGAAGAATGATTTATGAGGGGGAAACGGAGCGGATAACGGCGGAGTTTCTGAATGAAAGGATCACGCAGTCGGCCGCGGAGAAGCAGGATACCGGAGCAAAGTGCGACGGGCGGGACGGGCAGATGAGTGACGGGCAAACGAGTGACGGGCAGACGAGTGACGGCCGTCCGGATCACGGACAAACGGGAGAAGGGAAGGAGGCGCCATAGATATGATGAATTCCGGAATGAAAAAGTTTGTTAAGAGTAATGAATTTATTGTTTTGATTATTCTGTTTCTTGTTATGGCGTTGTTTTCCGTGCTGAACCCCTCGTTTCTTACCGTAAGGAATATGTTCGATCTGTTCAGAACCATGATTGTGACCGGTATTTTCGCCTGCGGTGTCATGATGATTATTATCAACGGCGGAATCGACATGTCTTTTATGGCTATTGCCATATGTTCGGCATATATGACAATCCGCCTTGCGGCTTCGATGGGCTATCAGGGTCCGATTCTGGTGCTGATGCTGATTTCGGCGGTGTTTGGTATGCTGTTTGGATTCCTGAATGCATTTCTGGTCAATAAGTTTAATATACCGATTTTTATTGTAACACTCAGTGTGGCGACAAGTATCAGGGGAATCGTACTGAAATTTGTGGGAAATGAATATGTGGCAAGTGCGGAGATGCCGCCCTGTACGATTGAGTTTTCCAAGACGTACTGGTTCAACATGGTGGACGCGACCGGCTCCAGTTATGGGCTCCATTTTTCTGTTTTTATCATGTTGGGAATTATGATTATTACGCACCTGATTCTGAACCATACCATAATCGGGCGGGGAGTTTACGCTTTGGGAGGGGACAGTTCCAGCGCACAGAGAATCGGATATAATCTGACGGGTATCAGGATGTTCATTTACGGTTATGCCGGTCTTCTGGCCGGGATTGCCGGACTTATCTACGTAAGCAATAACCGTATGGCGGATCCCATGAGCTTTCAGGGAGAGGAACTGACTGTAATCGCAGCCGTGGTAATGGGCGGAACCAGTATTTCTGGCGGAAAAGGAACGGTGTTTGGAGTCTTCCTGGGACTGATGCTGACCAACGTTATAAATAATAACCTGGCGCTGATTAACGTACCTTCCTATTGGCAGAAATTCACCTTTGGCCTGTTGATTATCTTTGCCGTGCTGGTACAGTCCATAAAGGCAAAGAGAGAGGCCCGCACATAAGGAGGGAAATCGTATGGGTAAAATAAAACAATTACTGGGAATTAATCTGGTGGTATTCCTGATTTTCGCCTGCTTAAAGCCGGACCGTTTTCTGACGGCTTACAACTTTGAATCCATGTGTTTCCAGTTTCCGGAGGCGGGGCTTCTGACATTGGGAATTGGAATTACGATGCTGACGGCGGGGGCGGATTTATCGATTGTGGCGGTGGCTAACCTGACGGCAACCGTAAACGGAATTATTCTGCTTCAGTTTATGCCGGAAGGGCTTACGGGCAGCGGCGTGTGGACATATCTGCTGCTCTGCCTGGCATCGACGGTGGCAATTGGTCTCGTATGCGGAATAATCAATGGAATTCTGGTTGCAAAGCTGGGAATCTTTCCGATCCTGGCTACACTGGGAACCCAAAACCTTTTTACGGGAATCTGCATGGTACTCACGAAAGGCCAAGGTGTGTTCGGAGTTTTTCCGGAACAGGTCATGTTTATCGGAAACGGAAAACTGTTCGGGCTGGTGCCAATGCCGCTTATTATTTTTCTTGCGGCCCTGCTGGCCGTGTATTTAATCATCCACAGAACGCCCCATGGACTCAGAACCCAGCTCTTCGGCTCCAACAGGGTGGCCAGTTTTTACTGCGGCATTGATAATGTAAAGACGGTTTTCAAGACATATATGATGTCGTCCATGCTGGGAGCCCTGACCGGAATCCTGATTCTGGCCAGAACCAACTCGGCAAAATACGACTATGGCACTTCCTATGTACTGCAGGCCATGCTGGCTTCCGTGTTCGCAGGGATCTCTCCTCTTGGAGGGAAGGGAAATGTGCTTAATATCCTTTTGTCAGTCGTAGCCCTGCAGATGCTGGATTCCGGATTTAACCTGCTGAGGATCAGCAGCTTTGTGCGCTCTTCAACATATGGAATCCTTCTGATTATTGGGATTCTGCTGGACTATCTGGCGGTGAAATACCGGCAGAAACGGGAAATAGCCCGGGCCAACCAGTAGGGATGGTAAGAAATAGAAACAGGAAACGAAATCGCAGTGAGACAGGAGGCAGTATTGATGAGAGCAGCGGTATTTGAAAAAGAGGGAGTGCTGGTTATAAAAGAGGTCCCTAGACCAGTTATCACAAAAGAAGATGATGTGATAATAGAGGTGGAACTTTGCAGCATCTGCGGTACGGATGTACATATTATGAGTGTCCCGCCCGGTTACAAAGCGACACAGGGAACGATACTCGGTCATGAACTGGTGGGAAAAATTGTAGAAACCGGAGAGAAAGTAACAACGGTAAAAGTTGGGGACCGTGTCGTTTTAAATCCCAACAATTACTGCGGCGTTTGCGATTACTGTAAAAATAATCTTCCCAATTTCTGTGAAAATATCAAGGCCATGGGAATTGATGTAGACGGAGGGTTTGCAGAATATGTAAGGACATCGGAGCGTGTAGTATACAAAGTGAGCCGGGAGCTTCCGGCAGAAATTGCGGCTTTTGCAGAACCGCTGGCATGTCTGCTGAATGGTTTCAGGAAAATCAGGGTGATGCCCGGAGAGAGCGCCGTGGTGATTGGCGCGGGGACGATCGGACTGATGTTCACCCAGATGATGAAAGCGGCGGGGGCGTATCCGGTGATTGTTTCGGAGCCCAGTGAGCTGAGACGTGAATTCGCCGGAAAATCCGGTGCGGACTATGTGATTAATCCGCTTAAACAGGACCTGGAAAGCTTTGTGAGAGAACTGCTTCCGCTGGGTGCGGACTACGGTGTGGATGTGGTGGGAAGCCAGATGATGGAGGCGGTGAAGGCAGTAAGAAAGGGAGGCACCGTGCTGCTGTTTGGAGTCAACGCAAATGCGAGGCCGGAGATAGCGCAGAGCCGGATTACACAGCACGAGATTGACGTGAAAGGGACCTGGCTTGCCAACGCGACATTTCCACAGGCAGTTAAACTTTTGGAGAGCGGTGTGCTGAACCTCAGTGAATTGATTACCCATACACTGCCGTTAGAGGATACATTAAAGGGGATTGAATTGCTTAGAAACGGTACAGGGGTTGAGATATTGATTGATCCGAACCGGTAGGGGAAGGGAAATTAAAACAGTAGGGGGATATACGCAATGGATTTTTTTAAATATAAAGAAGATACATCCCTGGAGGCCAGACGGTTTGAAATATCGTTAAAGAGGCGGAGAATCGGCAGAATGCTGGAAGAACGGGGAATGGAGGCGGTTCTGCTGACAAAACATCCAAACTTCAGTTGGATTACGGCCGGAGGGAAAAGTTTTGTGGCAAACTGTTTTGATGCGGGAGCGGTATCTGTTTTGATCACCAGGCAGGGGATGTATGCAGTCTGCAATGTTATAGAAGAACCCCGGTTGAGAAAAGAAGAAATGCTGCCGGAACTGGGATTTGAACTTTTTGTCTATGGGTGGGAGGAAAACAGACTGGCCGAATTTGTTAAAAAACATGTCTCAGCCATGGATAAGGTCATCAGCGACATGCCCTGCGGCGGAGCGGTGGTGGCAAACGAGTGGATTGGGCCGCTGCGTCTCTGCATGACGGAAAATGAAATGGGCCGTTACCGTTATCTCGGAGACACCATGTCCATGGCGCTGGAAGAATATCTTCCAACAATAAAACCGGGTATGACGGAAATGGAAATTGCAGGCGGAATATCAGACGCACTCTGGAAATACAACATCGAACAGGTAATGCATCTGGTGTCGGCCGATGAGAGAGCCTGCCAGTTCCGGCATGGCCTTCCTACGGATAAACCGCTTAAAAATAATCTGATCGTCTCTATCAACGGAAGATATAAAGGGCTGATTACAACGGTATCCCGGATGATTTATTTTGGAAAACCGGAGGAGTCATTGATTCGGCAGTACAGAGACTGCAGCGAGATGGAGTGTATGGCGGCGGCCAGGGCAGCAGTCGGTGAAGATGAAATCCGTATGTACGAGACGCTGAAAAAGGCATATCTGGACAAAGGGTACGAAGGGATGTTTGAAAAGCACGGCCAGGGAGGCTGTCAGGGATATTGGCCAAGGGAGTATATGATTACGCCGGACTGCCACCATAAGATCCAGGAAAACCAGGCATACTGCTATAATCCGGTGGTGGATGGCACAAAGTCGGAGGATTCCTTCCTCGTTACAAAGGACGGGCCTGTTTTTATTACAAGGCCGATTTCGTATCCAAAACTGATTTGGGAGATTGACGGGATTAGGATGGAAAGACCGGATTTATTGGTTATAGATTGATTATTAGATGAAAATGGAGCGGTGGAATGAAGAAAACGGAATTATTGAACTCGGAAATCAGTTATGTAATTTCCAAACTTGGCCATACACAGCAGATTGCAATTGGGGATGCAGGACTTCCGGTACCGGAAAATGTGGAGAGGATTGATTTGGCTCTTGTAAAAGGAGTCCCCGGTTTCCTTCAGACACTGGATGCGGTGCTGAGTGAGATGGAAGTGGAGGGGATTATTCTGGCCGGGGAGATCCGCGAAAAGTCCCCTCAGATGGAGCAGGAGATTTTGGAGAGATTTCCCGGAGTGGAGGCTGAGTATGTAGAGCATGAGGTTTTTAAGGAGAGGATGAAGGGATGTCAGGCAGTGATCAGGACGGGGGAGACTACGGCTTATGCGAATGTTATTTTGAGGGCGGGGGTGACGTTTTAAGAGGGAAAAGAGAAAGGGGAATTGAGAGAAAAGAAGACACTGTGTTATAGATAAGAGAAGGCGGCAGGATATGCGGATTGAACCGCTCCCTGTCAAGTAGACAGATGAAAAAACAAAAAATTGTTTCCCC
>CATWBR010000252.1 GCA_958349075.1 uncultured Clostridium sp. | reverse complement strand
ATCTCCATTGGTGGTATCACAGTAATAATACTGATGGTTCCACAAGATCCATCCCGTCTGCATATATCCCTTGGAATCAAAGAAGTACCATTTGTCATGGATATACTGCCAGTTACTTGCCGGATAAGTGCCATCTTCGTTGAGATACCACCAGCCGATAGCATCTTTGTTCCAGCCGGTCTGTGGAGTCAATGCCTGCCCCGGTTCTGTATACCCGCTGTTTGCAGCACTTCCGTACAGTGCTTTATTTGCATCTGCTTTCTCCTTCGGCAGATACATTTCTCCGGACTCCACCCATTCACTGGTATTCTCTGATTTTACTACATTCACTGCCCGAACTTTAAAATAATAATTTCCTTCTTTTGTCATCAGAGGTGACAGATCCAGGTAAGGTACCGCTGTTGTTTGTGTCGTATTTACAGCCTTTCCGTCCCGGTAAAGTTTCACCTGATAATTACCTGCGTTGTAAGCCGCATTCCAGGACGCCACAGCCCCGTCACTCCAACGGACTTCTGTGATATCTCCCACAGTTTCTGACAGAGAAGGCAGTGCCAGCGTCAGACGCACTGTCGTTGAATTAATTTTCACTCCACGTTCATAGGTGGCACCTTTGATCTTGATATTTTTGGCAGATAACATCAGATAATATCCATCATTCGCTTCTATATCCACCTGAAGTCTCGGTGTATCCGTCGGTTCCCATTCATAACCATCATTTAAAAATTCCATATCTCCGACCAGATATTTGTCACTTTTGGTCGTAATGGTCACATCATCTATGGAATATTCCTCCCCCACCTGAATATCACTCTCCACTTCCAGGGAAATACTGGTCACTTTGGTATCTGCATACGCAGTCATACTCATCATCCCTGCCAGCACAGCCGCACATATGGCTGCAGACACCATATTTTTCCATTTTCTCATATCACATACTCCTCTCATTTCTTTTTCCTGCTATGTGTCTTTCTATATTTATGATACCAGGATTGCGAGCGCATATCATGCAGAGCAATCCGGTATCAAAAGGGGGCAAAATACCTTTTACCCCCAACATCATATTTATAACTCTAGTATGGATGACCGCCTCTGTCAATAGAGTTTCCAGAACTGTAAGAAAATTGAAAAAAGAAGTCCTATGGCTTTTCACCACAGAACTTCTTCTGTCTTATTTTGCATAATCTGTCACTCTTGATTCACGAATTACATTTACTTTGATCTGACCCGGATATTCCATAGATTCTTCAATCTTTTTGGAAATATCCCTTGCCATCAATACCATATCATCATCGCTGACCTGTTCCGGCACAACCATCACCCGAACTTCCCGTCCTGCCTGGATCGCAAAAGATTTGTCGACCCCTTTGAAAGAATCCGTGATATCTTCCAACTGTTTCAGTCTGTTCGTATATGTTTCCAGAGTTTCTCTTCTTGCACCTGGTCTTGCCGCAGAAATCGTATCTGCCGCCTGTACGATGCAGGCAATCAAACTCTCTGGTTCAACATCGCCATGATGAGATTCTACCGAGTTGATCACAACTGCAGATTCTTTATATTTTCTGCAGAGTTCAGAACCCAGCTGTACATGAGAACCTTCTACCTCATGGTCAATGGATTTACCAATGTCATGTAATAAACCAGCACGTTTTGCCAAACGCACATCCACTCCGATTTCCGCTGCCAGAAGCCCTGCCAGCTGAGCTACTTCCATCGAATGCTTTAATGCATTTTGTCCATAGCTGGTACGGAATTTCATCTTGCCGAGGAGTCTTACCAGTTCCGGATGAATCCCATGAATGCCAACTTCCAGAGTTGCCGCTTCACCATCTTCCCGCATATTGGTTTCCACTTCCCGCTGTGCTTTTTCCACCATTTCCTCAATTCTCGCCGGATGAATACGTCCATCCACAATCAGGCGTTCCAGGGCGATCCTCGCCACTTCTCTGCGAACCGGGTCAAATCCTGACAATACCACCGCTTCCGGTGTATCATCTATAATCAGTTCTACTCCTGTCAGAGTTTCCAAAGTACGGATATTACGGCCTTCACGACCAATAATGCGGCCTTTCATCTCATCATTGGGAAGTTGTACGACAGATACTGTCGTTTCGGCAACATGATCTGCCGCACATCGCTGAATGGCAGTGACCACATATTCTTTCGCCTTTTTATCCGCTTCTTCCCTGGCTCTGTGTTCCATTTCCTTAATCATTCTGGCAGTATCATGTTTCACATCATCTTCTACCGATTTCAATAAATACTCTTTCGCCTGTTCTGAAGTCAGTCCTGAAATCCTCTCCAGTTCCTGAAGACTCCTGGAATAGAGTCCTTCCACTTCTGCTGCTTTTCGATTCAGGCTCTCTTCCCGGGAAGCTAACCCGGCTTCTCTTCGTTCCATTGCCTCGGACTTTTTGTCCAGGTTTTCTTCTTTGCTCAATACACGTTTTTCATAACGCTGCAGTTCGGCTCTTCTTTCTCTGGTTTCTTTATCTAACTCATTCTTAGTCCGCAAGGACTCTTCCTTCGCTTCCAGGAGAGCTTCACGCTTCTTTGTCTCTGCTGTTTTCAACGC
Organism: uncultured Clostridium sp.; assembly: GCA_958349075.1. GTDB lineage: Bacteria > Bacillota > Clostridia > Lachnospirales > Lachnospiraceae > Otoolea. The sequence goes on along the minus strand of CATWBR010000252.1, from coordinate 4,060 downwards.
TTCATCGATGATTTCCCGTGACTTTTCCTCCGCACTGCCAATCTTACTCTCATAAGTTTTCTTGCGATAGGAAATTGCGATTCCCCATGAAACTGGAGCCACGATGATCATCGTTACTAATGCAGTTATCACTATTGACACAGGAGCACCTCCTTATTTAGTTTTCATTGTACAAGGATACAACACTACAATTTTAAACGTTTTTATACATTATGTCAAGTATATTAAGAATCTGAAACCCTCTTTTCGGTTAGTATTCACAGTCCTCCAAAAACAGGCCGAACTGCTGTCAATGACACACTTTACGATGCATAAAAACAGATAAGGGCGACCTTTCATGCCTCCGCTCCCGCGTTTTCTCCGGCTTTCCCCCCGGCCCATCCACAAAAAACTTCTCACGGAATCTCCGGCGGTAATCGCGGCTTTTTTCGTCACTATTTAACAAAGGCTGGAAAATCCGTTAAATCATGTAATCTTCTTCTCCAAATGATCCCATTGCACTGCGTATTTCATCATAGGAAAAACCTTTTCTCATCAGATATGCCATATGCTTCTGCTGTTCTTTCTTGTCCGTGCATCCCGGGTCGTACCGTCTCTTCTTCAAAAGGTTCGTAATCTGGCCGGAACTGTCGGTCTGCAGCTCGTTACAGAACTCTTCCACCGTTCTCTTGTCGATCCCCTTCTTCATTAATGAAGTAATCAGCTCCGTCCTGCTCTTTCTGCTCCCGTACAGCTCCACATAATTCCTCGCGTATTCGCGGTCATCCAGATAATGGTAGCGTTTCAGAAAGTCTATCGCCTCGGTGACGGCTATCTCCGGATAGAAACCTGATTTCAGTTTCCTCCTTACTTCACTCTCTGTCCTGCCGGAACATTTCAGAAGGTAAAGGGATTTTTCCCTGGCTCTTTTACAGATTACGCTGTAAAGTATCTCCCGGTAGACCGGTTCTTCCAGTTCTCCGCCTGCCTCTATGTGGTAATGCCGTATCTCCCCATTATATAAAACAAAGGCAAAGTCTCCATCAATGAAGACTTTGCTCCTTCGTTTATCAAGGGGCTCAATTCTGTCTACTGTCATATCAAGCCTCCTGAACAGTTAATCTCTTCTTTTCAACTTCTTGTTCGTATGCAGCCGGAAGTTCATGCGCCTTTGGCTGTCAAATCCTCCGATTGCACCGCATCTATTCAGCGCCTGCTTTCTTCTCTACCGGCGGTAAAGTCCCGTCCTTCTTCTCTGCATCACCGGCAGCCGCTCCTTCGCCCAGCCCGTACTTCTCACGTACTTTGGCTTCGATCTCGGCACACAGTTCCTGGTTGGCCAACAGGAAGTTCTTTGCATTCTCTCTTCCCTGTCCAATCTTACTGCCTTCATAAGCATACCAGGCGCCGCTCTTCTCCACGATATCTTCTTTAGCGGCCAGATCCAGGATATCTCCCTCCTTGGAAATTCCCTTGCCGAACATGATATCAAACTCTGCCTCTTTGAAAGGCGGGGCAATCTTATTCTTAACGACCTTGACGCGGACACGGTTACCGACCATCTCGCCGCCCTGCTTCAGCGTCTCAATTCTTCTGACATCCAGACGTACGGAGGAATAGAACTTGAGGGCCCGTCCTCCTGTGGTGGTCTCCGGGTTTCCAAACATGACTCCTACCTTTTCACGAAGCTGGTTGATAAAGATAACGGTACAGTTGGACTTGCTGATAACAGCGGTGAGCTTACGGAGAGCCTGGGACATCAGTCTGGCCTGAAGGCCTACATGGGCGTCTCCCATCTCGCCGTCGATCTCCGCCTTCGGGACGAGAGCTGCAACCGAATCGACAATAACAATGTCAATCGCACCGGAACGCACCATCGTCTCCGTGATCTCCAGAGCCTGCTCGCCGTTATCCGGCTGGGAAATGTATAAGTTGTCGATATCTACTCCAATATTACGCGCGTAGACGGGATCCAGTGCATGCTCGGCATCGATAAAGCCTGCGATTCCGCCTCTCTTCTGTACCTCGGCGACCATGTGAAGTGCTACCGTAGTCTTACCACTGGACTCCGGTCCGTATACTTCCACGATTCTTCCCTTCGGTACACCGCCCAGTCCCAATGCAATATCAAGGCTCAGGGAACCGGTCGGAACTGTCTCTATATTCATATTGGTTCCGGAATCTCCCAGTTTCATCACGGAACCTTTACCGTATGCTTTTTCTATCTGTGTCAGTGCGGCATCGAGTGCCTTCATCTTGTCATCTCTGTTCATCTCATCCTCCAATGATCTCTCAATACGAACAAATGTTCTTTTCTTGTTCTTATAATAGTATAACTGACTTAAAATGTCAACCCTTATTTTCCCGGTTTTTCCTGCGGACATCGCAGTCGGAGTTACTGTTCATGCGGGTGCATTCCGCGAAGCGGTCTCACATGCTTTTCTTGAAAATCCCAGGGGGGTGCGGCGTGAAACGGCATTTTCGGCGTTTCTTTGCATCAAGAAGCGTGGTTACCGGACACGGAGCGGACAATAACCAGTCAGAACGGCGGTACACAGCCGACAGCAGGCACCGCAAGACATGTTTTCAAAACTTTATTTTCAGAAGTAAGAGAATTATATCATTTCCCGGACCGTCTGTCCACTGAGATTCCTGAAACGGTTTATATCCTGGTATCAACAGCACTATTTCCAGGTTCTGGAATAATCATTACGTTTTCTTACGTTGACATCTCAGACGGTTCTTTATATAATCAATAGGCAATAATAAAATAAAAGAATTCAGGAGCTGAAAAATCAATATGATTGGAAAACAAGTGTGGTCGCTGACTCCGGCCAAGATTGTTCTTGGCGGTTTCTTCCTTATTATTATCACAGGAGCTGTTCTTTTGAGCCTTCCCATTGCATCGAAGACCGGTGAAGCGACTCCATTTATCGACGCTGTATTTACGGCTACCTCAGCCACATGTGTGACCGGCCTGATTGTGCATGACACTTATACTTACTGGTCCACGTTCGGTCAGGCAGTCATTATTATACTGATTCAGATAGGAGGCATGGGTGTTGTGACACTCGCCATTGCCATCACAATCCTGTCGGGTAAGAAGATCGGTTTGAAACAGCGTTATGTTATGCAGGAATCCATTTCCGCCCCACAGGTGGGAGGAATCGTCCGCATGACAAACTTTATCGTAAAAGGCACCATCTTTTTCGAGGTCCTGGGAGCCGTCATTATGGCATTCCAGTTCTGCCCGCAGATGGGAGTCATGAAGGGAATCTGGTTCTCCGTCTTCCACTCCATCTCCGCCTTCTGCAACGCCGGATTCGACCTGATGGGCGGAACCAGCGGTCCCACCTCTTCGGTTACAAGCTACACGGGAAATCCGTTTATCAACATTCCGATTATGCTTTTAATCGTTATCGGCGGTATCGGTTTCTTTGTCTGGGACGACATTAAGACTCATAAGCTCCAGCACAAATATTACCACCTGCAGACAAAGATCGTCCTCACCACGACGTTCTGTCTGATTATCTTTCCGGCCCTGTTCCTCTTCCTGTTTGAGTTTACCAGGGACTGCTGGGACGGACTGACGCTTCAGGAGCGTTTTATGGCCTCCATGTTCCAGTCGGTTACGACCAGAACGGCAGGTTTTAACAGCGTGGATTTAAACCTTCTTTCGGAAGCGGCCCAGCTGCTTATCGTCATCCTTATGATTATAGGCGGTTCACCGGGTTCCACGGCAGGCGGTATCAAGACAACTACCTTTGCCCTGGCCATCCTGTGCATACGTTCCGCGTTTCAGAACCAGGAAAGCATCCAGTGCTATAAGAGAAGGATTCCATACGATATCCTCCGTAACGCCATTGCAATACTGGCGCTGTACATCTCCCTGATGCTGACGGCCACCTTCCTTATCACCTGGCTGGACGACGTCAACCTGATGGAAGCGGCCTTTGAAACCACCTCGGCTATTGCGACCGTCGGCCTGTCACTTGGCATTACCGGTCATTTAAGCGTGTTTTCAAAAATCATTTTAATTATATTGATGTATTTCGGCCGTGTCGGCGGCCTCACCATGCTT
>CATWBR010000251.1 GCA_958349075.1 uncultured Clostridium sp. | reverse complement strand
TTTCCGAGACATTCATTCTTCTTATCCCCCATCCTGAAGAAATATCATCCCCTTTCATCAAACAGGTAAATGATTTATGATAACTGTCTCTGTTTCTCCGGCTTGATTTTTCTCAGAGCGTTTTATGCAGCATTCCGTTCTTCTTGGCGCTCATATATACATCTTTAAATGTCCGCGCCATATTTCCACTAAATACTACATTATATGGCATAACCAGGCCATCTGATATTATCACATCCTTGAACGGCATAAACGTCACCTCCAACATGAGCGGCAGGGGGCAGAGGGGAACATTTCTTCCCAGCTCGAAACAATACCGCTCACTTGATACACGTTTCCATTGTCCATTGAAATAAATATGGACCCCCTCTTGAGGTGTCGTTCAAGAATGAATCTCCCTCTAATCCGTCTCTTCCAGCTTTTGATAATGTTTCTGTAATCCTCAGGTATTTCATTGTGTTCAGCAAGATATTTATCTATAACAGACACATCATCCCACAGTTTGTCCGCCACAGCCTTCAGCTCAATAGGATTAAGTTTCCTGGCTTCTGCTATCAGAGACAGTTTTTCGTTGACACCGTATTTTCTATTAACATAATCAAGCAATGGCAACCACAGCTTATAATATAACTGTCCGTCTTCCAGTGAAAGTGTCATCTTTCTTATTCCCCCATCTTCTGAAAAATCCTGATTTCATTATAGAATTTTGCCGGAGCGCGGTTGCTTTAGTGGTCATACTGCCATTGAGTACAGTGCGCATCTTCTGTCCTGTTCCCCTTACTTTCATGATAGCTGATAATCTCCTGTTCCAGTTTCACATTATGAGCCAGCATGTATGCAGCAGCCTCCCGGTAAAGTTCCTGATCAGTCAGAGACTCCAGCCTCCTCCGGTCATGAGCACTCAGCGGTTGAAGGCAACTGAAAAATCGTTCGTCCTGCAGTTCTGCTGCAGACATTCGATGGAGGCCAAAGGGGATCCCCGTCGCCCGGCACAGGTTATCATGAATATAAAATCCTCCCGCATCCAAATCCCCAAAATGACGGTATTGTACCTCCGGGTTATCCTGATACACCTTCTTTAAAAAGTCTCTCTGAAACCGTGTCGCGTAGCCCCCCAGGTAGAAGAAGCTGACTGTCGGGTTCTGGCATCGGTAATAGGATGTTTTATTCTCCACCGTTCGAAATTCCGGCGTATGCACCACCACCTGCCGAAGCTTCTCCAGATCCTCCGTGAAGAACTCGATACCGTCCTTAAGCATTCCCAGTTCCAGTGCCTTCCCCGCTATCAGAAGTGTGATATCCCCCTTCAGGCAGATCTTCTGCTTCTCCGGAATAATATGGTATTTACCCAGGATTTCATCCGGCAGTTCGCCCTCTATACAAGGCATATTTTGATAGCTCCGAAGCAGCAGGCACACGCTATCCAACGTATTTTCCTCAAAATACTTCGAAGAGCCATAAATCAGCATAGAGGCTTCTCTCACATAAAGCGGCGTCTTATTTTTTTCAATAAAAATAAGCGCCTTGAGTATATCCTCTGTCTGAAGGTAATTCTTTGGAATCTTGTTTCTATCCAGAGTTTCCTTTAGCTTTTGGCATTCCCGGCCTGCTGCCGGAGAGATACCGCCGTAACGGGTAATCATCCGCTCCACATACTGCATTTTCCTATGCTTGGATTCATACCGGCAGGCAGACTCCAGATAAGCCTCAATCTCATCCACCTTCTCATCTGTCAGATAAATTTTGGCAATCTCACTGCTGTAACCGTTATTCTCATATGTCACAAATCCTTCTGACCGGCACTCCTGCGCAGCCTGATTGATTTTCTCAATCTGCTCTACATCCCCGTCATTCTTACTGTATTTCTTATACAGCTCCGAAGGCGAGATACCGGTTCGCCGACGGATCACATTGGTCCCGCTGTCTTTCTTGCTGTTCCTGTATTTTTCAACCAACAGAATCAGCATTTTCTCCCTATACCCTTCCATAAGCCTTCTCATCATGGAACTGCACGATCCCCAGCTGCATGCTGTCCGGGCGCACGCGCAGCACCGGTAGTAAAACCTCACACTCATTCCCAATGGTTTCTGTCTTATCAGGCGAGCAGAAGATCACCTGCATTTCCTGTTCTCGCATAAAGTTCAACATCAACTTTACATTGCCTGGATCCATTTTGGCAAATGGCTCATCAATAAACACCAGCCGTGTGGAGTTGACCCGCTGATTATAAATCAGAAGCAGCGCTGAAGACAGGATCAACAGATAGGGGATCTGTACCTCTGCGCCGGAGTTAAATCCCGTCTGGCGCGACAGCTTCGCACGATCCAGAATCTGATTGCTGATCAGGATTTCGTAAGTCATATAATTCCGGTAATCTGCAAAACGCGCGATGGTCTCCTCACTGTTTTTCTCTATAATCCGATTAATAATCTGCCTGAGTTCCTTCTCCAACCGCTCCCCGTCTTCATCCGAAACCGAGGTAAACATGCCGAAGGCCATCTGCCCATCCGAGCCGCCCAACTGCTCCCGTTCATCCAGGTAACGGGCGTACTCAATAATTCTGGCATATTCAGAGGCATCCTTCACATAATGGACATCAAACTGGTACCTGGCTGAGAAATTAAGCTTTGCCAGCTCCCCATTAATCTGCTTTAGATCTTCTCTGGCCTTCTCACAGTATTTTCGGATATTCAGCACAAATTCATTTTTAAAAATGTCCTCGTACCGTCTGGTCTGGGCTTCCAGTTCCTGGCGGATTTCCTGCAGGTTATCCATCCAGATCCGTTCTTTCCTGCCCGCATAAAGTTCCCTTCCTTCAATTCCTACCGGCAGGCCGCTGCCCGAATGTCTGCTGCCATAGGCCGCCTGAAATGAGAAAAGTTCTTTCTTGTGTTGCTCAATGCTTCTTGTAACACGGCTGCGGGTTTCCTGAGCCAGTAGGCCTCCCTGGGTGCTGCCCGCCAGGTATTTCTCATATGCCTCCACCGCCTTCTGAACCACAGTATATGCTGCCAGTTCATACTCATGAAAACGGGCTTCTTCCACCTCCAGCTCCGCCTTCTTGCGGGTGCCGTTCTCTGTGCACACCCGGATCTCCGCGTCCAGACTGCTGCCTTCCTGGGCACACTTCGCCCTGGCTTGCTTCATATTCCCCTGCTCATCCTTCAAGCTCTCTACGAGTTGGCTCAGTTCCATATATTCCCGGTTGTTCTTAAGGGCTTTTTCCAGACGCTTCAACTGCTTCTCAGAATCTGCCCAGATGCCTGAGGTTTCCTGATACTTCGGATGGGCCTCGTAAGCATATGGCCGGAAAAAGGCCTTATCCTCATTCAACCGGGTCTTTATGCGTTCCCATTCCCCATGTTGTTCCAGCAGCCCCCGCCTCTCATCCCGAATGCGCCGGATCTCCTTCTCCGCGCGAATCCGGTTCAACTCATAAATCTTCTGCCCAAGATAATAGGAACCGATTCGCTCCATACGCAGAAAATAACTGTCCATGGCAACGGACACGCGGCCCTCTTTCGAAATTGCATTTTCAAAATTACGGACCTCTTGCAGCTCTACCGCATGCATGCGGCCCAGCTGGAATTCGAAATATTTCTTCGCCACCTCATTTTTAATTTCCAGCATATGTACCGCCGAGTCGTCCTCCGGCTCGATTTTCTTGCGCATCAGCAGTTTAGTGTTAAATAAATGCGCATACTTATGCGGAGAACGGTTGAGAACATCGTCTGCGATATCATAATCCTGGGGATCCACCAGGATACTGTACCGGCGCGGGCCAAGGAACGCCTCAATGGCATCCCGCCAGGTTTCATCTGACAGGCTGATTACATATTCACAGGCAAACTGCGCCCGCCTCTTAATCTTCCTTTGCTCAAACTCCCGATTGATCTCATCACGCAGCCCCACATATTCCGGTATCCTGTCATAAGCGTTCTTGTGTTTACGGCAGTCCTCGAGAATCTTCTCCTGAATATTTAACTTCCGATTCAGCTCCTCCACAGCTTGATCCAAACGGTCGATCTCACGGATCTTCTCTTCATAAGCCCGTTCCACCATCTGCTTCAGTCCATCCACCGCACGCTCTTTCTCCGGCGCTGAATACTCGCTGCCACACAGAGAGGATAAAATTTCCTTTTCCTCTATCCGCACCCCTTCCTTCATAAAGGTATTAAGGATCTCACTGACCTTTGTCTGAAAATTCTCCAGCTCCCGGCATTTTAAAAGCCACTCGCCCTTTTCTTTTGTAAGGGCTGCCAGCCGTCTCTTTTCTTCTTCAACCATCCTGGCGCCGTCCAGCTGGTTTAAACTGACGCTGGCCTGAACCAGGCGGCTTTCCAGTTCATTCAGGCGTTCGTCCAGAATTTCAAGACTGCGGCTCACCTCTTCCTTCTTTTTTTCCGCCAGTCCCTTTTCCCGAATAAAACGCTCTATCTCCGCCTGCACCCCCTTTTTCTTCTTATAGACAAGCTTAATATCATCCGCCAGCAGCCGGTTTGTCTCGCTTTCATAGGTGTCGTACTCCCCAAGAATACAATCCAGTTCTTCAATCTCCTCCTGCACCACATGAAATGCCTCATTCAACCGTTCAATATTATTCTTAGCCTCAATCAGCTTGGTGAAGTCTACATCTCTCTTTTCCAGAACGCTCTCCCGTATAAACCGGTCAATCTTCGCTTCCGGATCATAGGACATAATGCCCCGAAGCTTACGAAGATAGGTTGGCATCTGGCTGAGTCCCAGCTTAAGGCCCGTCATCTGCATGAACCGGGGCAGCCCCTGTTCCCGGTTTAACAGTGTCAGCTTATACCGCTTCTGCAACGCCGTTGCGCTATAAGGCATCGTAACACCGTCCTGTTGGTATGTATGATCCATTTCATCCAGAGACTTTCTGTCCGTTACATATCGGTAGGTCTGACAATTGTCGGAGGCGTTCGTCTCAATCACGACCCCGAGAAGAAATGGCTTTTCCTCCACCTGATCAAAAAACTCCAGCACAACATGGCTGTATACATTGGGAACCTTCTCCGCCGGGCGCATAAAGGTTCCCGCGGTAGCGTCCAGAAGCCCTCTTGTATAGGAAGAAACCGTCCGGCTCCCCCTGCCCTCGGAAGATTTATTAAATACCGTGTCCCCATAAGCCGCATATTTAATTGCATCCAGCATAGCCGACTTACCGTTGCCGTTCTTTCCGGCAATCAGGGTAAAGAAGCCCATCGGCGCCGTTATGTTTGCAAAACCATACCAATTAATCAAGCGGACCTTTCTCAGTAAGATCATCCTTCTTCCTCCTCAAAATCCTCCGGTTCCGCCTGCGGTTCCGCCTGCGGCTCCGCTGCTGCTTCAGCGCCTGCCCCTGAATCCACCGGCTCTTCCTTCAGGTATTCTCCCGCAACCGCCTTAAACTGAGGAATATCCCATCCAAACTGGAGTGACGGGTACAGCTGTATCTTCATGTCCTCTCCATCCTCATCCTCGGAATAATTAATCAGGCTATATTTTTTAAACAGTTTAAAGGCGGCGCTCAGCTCCGTCCGTACAATCACCAATCCGTAATCGCGGATTTTATCAATCAGATCTCCCCTGGTGACAAAATTCCCTTCGCTGAAACCCAGATTCTCCAAATATACCTTCCAGAGAACCAAAAGCAAATGATACTGCAGGTTGGTAAAGGTCACCACATTCGCCCTCTTAAGCCCGACCGTCTCCGCATCTTCCTCGCTGGCGGCCAACATGGCCACACCGGTTTTGTCGTCCACCAGAATGTCAAATCCGATCATCCGAAGGTATTCGGAAATATCCTGCCGGTTGGATTCCCGGGAGACGAAGGCATACAACTTATCCTCCCTGTCCCGGAGTATGAAGGTAGACTCCAACAATTTCCGGACACTTCTCTTAAACAATGTCCCGCTTTCTTCTTTTACTGTTATATGAAGATTGATATCACCCATGTTTCTTCCTCTTTATCTTAATCCGGCTAATCGCCGCAACTTCCGTTTCCACCATTCCCTCTTCGAAAGCCACTTCATAAGGAAATCCCACCGAGCCTGAATAAATAATACTCGCCGCAATCATCATGGCGTCCTCTTTTGTCCGTACTCCACATTCTTCCACTGATGCCTGCCCCTTCTCAGGAATTTTCCCATCCAGATAATCCTTTACGTGATCCATGCTGTACCGGTCCGGTATCGCTGTCAGCAGCTCATCCGTCAAACGCTTCTTCTCGTCCATCGACAGTTCATCCGAAGAGAGTCCTGCATTTCCCGTATTCGGGTTCGCTTTTTTCCGTCGTTCAAAGGACTTTCGACTTATATATCCCACATGCATCAGGCGATGGCTTGGGGCAATCTGCCCGACCGCAGCATCCCGCTCATCATCACTTAACTCCTTCAGAAACATCAGAAAACGGTTCAGCAGATTTTCCATATTCGTACCATTGCCCAGAACCATCATCATACGGATGGAATACAGGTTATAATAAGTATTTATCTTCTTATCAATATACCCCATCTCCCGGTCATATTCCAGGTTAATAAAGCTGTCCAGCTCCGTAAATTGCCGATTGATTTTCTCCTTTGCCCGGAGCTCGTCCACATTCTTAAGTTTCATGTATTACTTCACAATCTGATCAT
>CATWBR010000250.1 GCA_958349075.1 uncultured Clostridium sp. | reverse complement strand
GAGCTTAGCATCCGCTGTGCACTCCACCGAGTGAAAACGGTCCCCGGAGTAATTCGTTCTGCCGGATTCCCCCCTCACGACAACCAGAAACCGGGACTGAAGACTCATCCAACCGTCCCGCCACCCCGGACCCTGGCCGTACCGGCAGCGTCCTCATCAGCTCAATTACATCCTAATAGCTCCTGATTCGGTCCGTATCGTCCTCACCCGTCTTCTCAATCTTTTTAATCGTGACCGTATATCCCGCTTTTTCACTGATCCGAACGTCCACGCTGTCACCTTCCCTGTGGCCCTTAACGGCTTTTCCGAGGGGTGATTCGATGCTGATCAGGCCCTTCAGGGAATTGCCTCTGATACTCGTCACAAGGCGGTAAACTTCCTCCTCGTCATCGTCCTCAAAATAGAGAGTGACCGTATCGTTTAATCCCACCTCATCGGGCCTTGACTTGTCCGATACCACCCTCGCATTCTTGATCATATTTTCCAGATAGCGGATGCGGCTCTCATTCCGGTTCTTGTCCTTTTTGGCTGCATAATATTCAAAATTCTCACTGAGATCGCCATGTGCCCTGGCCTCTTTTACAGCCTCGATCGCCTCTTTCCTGACCACCAGTTTCCTGTGTTCTATCTCTTCCTGAATTTTTTTAATATCACTTTCCGTCAGTTGTTCCCGCATATATATCACCTTTCCCCAAAAAAGCCATGCGGCTGTCTGCAAAGGCAGACAGCCGTATCATTAATTGATGAAGACAGCCCGTGCAAGGCATACAGGCTGCCGCCGGCGGCCAGGGCCGCCTGATTCTGTTCCCGGTTTTAACCGGCTTTACAGGAGATGTCCTTTCTCCTTCATAACCTCAATCACCTGATCTACGTATTTTTCGCAGATTTCATCGGTCTGTGCCTCCACCATAACGCGGATAACCGGCTCGGTTCCGCTCTGACGGAGCAGGATGCGTCCCGTATCCCCGAGAGCTTCGGCCACTTTTTCCACCTCTGCCTGGACATCGGCGTCATCCTGGGCCTCTGCTTTACTCTTAACCTTCACATTCTTAAGGACCTGAGGATAAATCTGAATCTCCGACGCCAGCTTGCCCAGAGTCTGTTTTTTCTCCAGGATCACTTCCATCACCTTGAGGGATGTAAGGATACCGTCGCCCGTCGTGGCATTCTTGCTGAAAATAATGTGGCCTGACTGCTCACCGCCGAGGCAGTGGCCGTTCTGGGCCATATTCTCATATACATACTTGTCGCCCACAGCCGTCTTCTCGTAGGCGATTCCTTCTTTTTCAAAAGCTTTGTAAAGACCGAAGTTAGACATAACCGTCGTTACGACCGTGTTATTGACCAGGGTTCCCTGTTCCCTCATGTATTTGCCGCAGACGTACAAAATCTTATCGCCGTCCACCACTTCACCGTTCTCGTCCACGGCCAGACAGCGGTCGGCATCACCGTCATAGGCAAAGCCCACATCCAGCTTATTGTCCTTCACAAACTTCTGGAGCTGCCCGATATGGGTAGAACCGCAGTTGGTATTGATATTGGTTCCGTCCGGATCATTGCTGATCACATGTGTCTCCGCGCCGAGTGCGTCGAATACATTCTTGGCGATGGAAAAGGCGCTTCCATTGGCGCAGTCCAGACCGACTCTCATGTTCTTGAAAGAACGCGTTGCAATGGAAATCAGATATCCGATATAACGGTTTCTGCCCGCCGCAAAATCGATGGTGCGTCCGATGGAATCTCTCTTGGCAAGAGGAATCTCCCCGATTTTACCGTCCAGATATTCCTCTATCTTGTCGATTACTTCTTCTTCCAGTTTCTCTCCGCGCTCATTGATTACCTTAATTCCGTTGTCATAATATGGATTATGGCTGGCGGAGATCATGATGCCGCAGTTAAATTCTTCCGTCCGTACCACATAAGAAACGCTGGGCGTGGTCGTCACATGGAGCAGATAAACGTCGGCTCCTGAGGCCGTAAGGCCTGCAACAAGAGAGTATTCGAACATATAACTGCTTCTTCTCGTGTCTTTTCCAATTACAACGCGGCAACGGCTGTCGGCTGCCTTCTGTCCGTAATACCAGCCCAGAAAACGTCCTACTTTAAACGCATCTTCTACTGTCAGATTCACATTTGCTTCCCCGCGGAAGCCGTCGGTGCCAAAATATTTTCCCATCTGTGGATGTCCTCCTTGATTTGTCCCTTTATTGTCACAGAATTTCCTTCAGATACCGTTCCAGGGCATCCTGCCATGACGGCAGACGTTCAAAGCCGTTCTGTTCCAGCTTATCCTTGCTGATACGGCTGTTCATCGGCCTTCTGGCCTGGTTCGGAAAGCTCCTGGTGTATTCTTTCGTATTCACAGGCGTCACCCTGACATCCTCCATGCCGGCCTTTTTAAAAATCTCCACAGCAAATTCATACCAACTGCAAAGTCCTTCATTGGTGGCGTGGTAACGGCCGTATTTGTCAGTCTCTATCATATCCACTAAAAGCCTTGCCAGATCATAAGTGTAGGTCGGCGATCCGATCTGATCATCCACGACCGAAACGGCTCCGTTCTCCTTGCCGATCCTCAGCATGGTTTTAATAAAGTTCTTTCCATTGACGCCAAATACCCAGGCGATACGGACAATAAAATATTTATCAAGAAGCTCCTCAATAGCCAGCTCTCCCTCGTATTTGGACTGGCCGTATGCGTTCAGAGGCTCTCTTTCATCATCCGGCTCCCAGGGCCGTTCTCCCAGCCCGTTGAACACGTAGTCCGTGCTGATATACATCATCTTTATATCCAGATCGCGGCAGACCCCGGCGATATTACGTGTTCCCTCTGCGTTGACCTTTCTGCAGACTTCCATATTCTGTTCCGCTGCATCTACTGCAGTATATGCGGCGCAGTGGATTATGGCATCTGGTCCCACTTCTGTAATTACGCGGCGGCAGGCGGCGGCATCCGTGATGTCCATCTCGTCCACGTCCACTCCGATTCCCTCGAACCCGCGTTTTGCCAGTTCGTTCATGACATCGTAACCCAACTGTCCTTTGACTCCCGTAACTAAAACTTTCATCGCATTATCTCCCGGATTCTTATAATCTGTCACCATACATCTTATCAAAGTACTGGCTGTATTCACCGCTGATGATATGTTTCCACCAGTCCTCATTCTCCAGATACCACTCGATTGTCTGTTTGATTCCAGTGTCAAAGTTATATTTCGGTTTCCAGCCAATCTCCGTCTCCATCTTGGTCGGATCAATGGCATAGCGCAGGTCGTGGCCCGGACGGTCCTTGACGTAGCGGATTAAGCTCTCAGGCTTGCCGAGCGCCTTCAGAATCGTCTTAACTACTTCCAGGTTGGTTCTCTCATTATGGCCTCCGATATTGTAAACTTCACCCACACGGCCTTTATGGATAATCAGGTCAATGGCCTCGCAGTGGTCGGAAACGTGGAGCCAGTCACGCACATTGGCGCCGTCTCCGTATACCGGCAACTCTTCATCGGCAAGGGCGCGGCTGATCATAAGCGGAATCAGTTTCTCAGGAAAATGATACGGGCCGTAGTTATTGGAGCATCTGGAAACCGTCACAGGAAGTCCGTATGTCCTGTTGTAAGCAAGCACAAAGAGATCCGCGCTGGCCTTGGAGGAAGAGTATGGGCTTGATGTGTGGAGCGGCGTCTCCTCCGTAAAGAAGAGATCCGGGCGGTCGAGAGGCAGATCCCCGTAGACCTCATCCGTGGAAACCTGATGGTAACGTTTGATTCCATATTCACGGCATGCGTCTAGAAGTGTCGTTGTGCCGATGACATTGGTTCTTACAAAGGCCTCCGGATCGGTGATGGAACGGTCCACATGGCTCTCCGCAGCAAAGTTGACAACCATATCCGGTTTCTCTTTCTCAAATAAATCAAAGACAAACTTCCTGTCGGCAATGTCTCCCTTTACAAATTTATAATTCGGTTTATTCTCTACTGGTTTCAGTGTTTCCAGGTTTCCCGCATAGGTGAGCAGATCCAGATTGATAATCTGATCATCGGGATATTTATTTACCATATGGTGTACGAAGTTGCCGCCGATGAATCCGGCGCCTCCTGTTACAATGATTTTCATAGTCTATTCTCCTCAATTTTTTTCAGGCCGTCATGCATCTTACCCTCATGCTGCCTCTTATCTGTCCTGGAGCTTGTCCACGTATTTGCCGTCCAGAACATCCTTTAAGTACTTGCCGTACTGGTTCTTCTTATAAACCTCATATGCGGCCATAACCTCATCCCGGCTGATCCAGCCGTTTAAGTATGCAATCTCCTCCAGGCAGGCAATCTTCCTGTGCTGGTGCGTCTCCACCGTTTTAACGAAGTTCGTGGCCTCCACAAGGGACTCATGGGTTCCCGTATCCAGCCAGGTAAATCCCTGTCCCATCAGGATAACATCGAGATCTCCGTTTTCAAGATAGATGCGGTTCAGATCGGTAATCTCCAGTTCGCCCCGGGCGGACGGCTTTAAGTTCTTTGCATACTCCACAACGCGGTTATCATAGAAATAGAGGCCGGTCACACAGTAATTGGATTTCGGCTTCTCGGGTTTCTCCTCGATCGATATGGCTTTGCCCGTCTCATCGAACTCCACAATACCAAAACGCTCCGGATCATCGACATAATATCCGAAAACAGTGGCCCCATTATCCTTGGAGGATGCGGCGCGCAGGCGCTTTCTGAGCCCCTGGCCCTGGAAAATGTTATCTCCCAGAATCATGGCAACAGAATCACCGCCGATAAATTCTTCTCCTATAATAAAGGCCTGGGCCAGCCCGTCGGGACTTGGCTGTACCGCATAACTTAAATTGATGCCAAACTGGTGGCCGTCGCCGAACAGCTCTTCAAACCTCGGCGTATCATCCGGTGTGGAAATAATCAGAATATCACGGATTCCGGCATTCATCAGTACTGAAAGCGGGTAATAAATCATCGGTTTGTCATAGATAGGCAATAACTGTTTGGAAGTTACTTTTGTAAGCGGGTACAGGCGTGTTCCTGAACCGCCTGCCAGAACGATACCTTTCATTGTCTTCTCCTCGTACTTTTTATTTTCTGCTTTTGTATCCATTTTAAAGCCGCCCGCCTTGCGGCGCACCTCTCTGAAAATGGGCAGATCTCGGCACTATAGGTAATATAGCACAAAGGAAATGTGCTTGTAAACGGATAACATTTACAAAAAACTTAATATTTACCGCTGTTTTTCTCTGTCTGAGGCTTTTTGCCCTTTTTTCCTTTATTCTGTCCCTTCGTTGACCCGTACCGCGTAAAGGATGGTCCTGGCGTCCTCGAACTCATAGCTGCATGTGACAAAGGAATACAGGCCCTCGATATCTCCCTCCGGCAGTTCGCGGAAACTGCAGTTTTTCGTCATCTCATCCACATAGGTGTTAAATGACTCCCGGGAAGCAAACTGTGTCCTTCTCTTCTCCCCGTCGGCGTTGCCGTACACGGCCGCTACCGTTCTCAGGTGAAGCTCCGCTTCCGGCGTATAAACAATTACCTCCCGGTTCTTTTTAAAAAAAGCTTCCTCCTTAAATTTCACAAGCTGGGCAAACATTGTCTGGTTTTTCATGTGATGCCCGTAAAGAATCGAATGCAGCCCCATAAGATCTGCATCACTGTCCATATCGAGAAAAATAGCGCCGGATGCGCTGGTCTTTCCCTCGAAATCACGTTTCAGATAAGTTTCATTGTCCCCCGACTGCACAACCGGATAACTGATGTCCGTTCCCGGTATCTCCACCCAGGCGACAACATCGGGGTTCACCTCCCTGAGACTTTCAAAATCAACAGGGGAACGATAGCGTTCCGTCTCCCGTGGAGCCGTCTCTTCCTCCGGCTCCCGGCTGCTCTCTGCGGCAGCGGCAGTCTGTGTCTGCTGCGTTTCCCGGATCGCCAGTTTCCGGATCTCCTCTTCCCTGTTTCTCTGCCGGATTCCTTCCAGAATATGCCCCGCAATCAAAACGGCGCATACGGTGATCAGAATCAAAAGAAGTACGTCCACCGTTTTCCAGGGGCGTCTTTTCCTGCGCTCCTTCTTTTTGTTCATATCGGGCGCCTCACCTCCATTCCCGGAAATTATCCTTTTCCTTTATTTATCTTCTTTTTCTGCTTTCACCGACATGCGGACCATTCTCTCGGGAATGCCCATATGAACCGCCGTCTCTTCAACCGTCATGCCGCTGTCCACAAATCTTTTGCAAACGAATTTCAAATTCTCTCCCACTTCTATAATATGGCCGTCAGGATCGAAGAAACGGACCACGCGCTGCCCCCACCGGTGCTCGAATACGGGGTGAACAAGGCGGATTTCCACTCCATTCCCCTTCAAATCTTCCAGTTTTCCGGCAAAGGAATCAAAATCATCCTCTTCGAAGTAAATTTCCATATCCTTCCCGCCATAGCAGATCTCATCCTCTTTCACATTTATAAAATCCCTCCAGCTTTCTTCCGTCTGAAGACAAAGGCCGCCTGTCAGCGTCACATTTGCTCCAAAATCCGCAATCGCTCTCAACCCCAATACCTCTTTATAAAACGTCCTGGACTTTTCCATATCTTTTACTATCAGCATCGGATTTTTAAATTTCATCTGCACCGGCCTCCATTTCTATTTTCTCAACCGCATCTATTTTTTAAGTTACATTATTT